>NZ_JABXEO010000104.1:0-26369 GCF_013372585.1 Myxococcus sp. AM010 | reverse complement strand
GACCTCCTCCAGGCCCACCTGCGCCCGAGCCGCCCCGCGCCCCTGCCCCCCGCGGAGGCCCGCGGCGTCACGCGCCGCTCCGTCCAGCGATGGAACGGCGCCACGCTGCTCCCTCCCCAGGAGGACGACCTCGCCGTGGAGGAGCCGCTGGAAATCCGCGTCAGCGGAGACTCAGTGGCCACCACCATGCGCACGCCAGGACACGACCGCGAGCTGGCCACCGGCTTCCTCTTCGCCGAGGGCATCCTCCAGAGCGTGGACGACCTGGGCGGGCTGGCGCACTGCGGACGGCCGGGCGAGGAGGGCTTCGGCAACGTCATCGAAGTCACCCCCGCCCCCGGCGCCTTCCTCGACGTGGAGCGCGTGAGCACCGCGCGCCGGGGCACCCTCACCACCTCCGCCTGTGGCGTGTGCGGCCGGCGCACCGTGGATGATCTGCTCGCCGTGTGCCCGCCCCTGCCGGCCGGCCCGGTCCTCCACCCCGACGCCGTGGCCCGCGCCACCGAGCGCCTGCGCGACGTGCAGCGCAACTTCGCCCGCACCGGAGGCGTCCACGCCGCCGCCGTGCTCGACGCCGACGGCCACCTCCTGGCCGCCCATGAGGACGTGGGCCGCCACAACGCCGTGGACAAGGCGGTAGGAACGCTGGTGCTGGCCGGCACCGTGCGGGGCCTCCGGGCCCCTCGCCTCCCATTGACGCGTCAGCCCGCGGTGCTCGCCGTCAGCGGACGCGTCAGCTTTGAGATCATCCAGAAAGCCGCCATGGCCCGGATTCCCATCGTCGCGGGCGTCTCCGCCGCCAGCTCCCTCGCGGTGGACCTGGCCCTGCGTTCTGGAATGACGCTGGCGACGTTCGTCCGGAACGGGCGCTTCAACGTCTACACCGGCCCCGAACGCCTGCTATAAATGTAACCCATTGAAATTCCTGACGCCCTTCCCGAGACTGCCCGGCGCCTGGCAGCATCCATGCCTCGCGTCAGACCGGCATCGTAAATGCAAAGAAGCCGTGACGAAGGAAACGCGCGGGAAGCCGCGGTGAAACACGATGTGTTGGTGACGTTCGGTGCGCTCGAACCTCGGTAGGGCCGTCCCAAGATTTCACCCGCTGTCACGTCTTACTGACGCGGCAGGGGTTGCAACGCGCCGCGATATCGGGCAAAACTGGTTTCCTTCCGACTTAAACATTTCTAGCCTCAACGGCGACCTCTGCTTCAACTGCACGAAAGTGAGCAGCAGAGGGGGGTGGACACGATGAGCGGCGCAACGGCAAGTGCGGCGGTGGTCGGGGTTCCTGGGTCGGCCAACGCTCAGGGACCAGCAATTGAAGAGGTGCAGGGGCCGCCCAAGCTGGCCCCGGGGTTCGCGGCGAAGCTGAACCTCACGGTGGACCTGATGCTGCTGTCGTCGGTGCTCGTGGGCTCGGCGTGGCTGAGCGGGCAGCTGTCGGCGGAGTCCGGCTGGAAGGTGTCGGGGCTGGTGCTGGCGGCGTGGATGGTGTGGATTGTGACGGGCACGGCGCTGTGCCTGTACGACTCGCGCTTCGCCGAGCGCAGCAAGCTGGACCACGTGGCGCTGGTGTCGGTGACGACGCTGGCGGTGGTGACGGTGCTGACGCTGGGCAGCGTGGCGCTGCCCACGGTGGTGACGGCGCCGGTGGTGGGCCCGCTGCTGTTCATCTTCTGGCCGGTGACGCTGCTGCTGCGCCTGTGCGTCTTCCGCCCGGTGGCCTCGCAGGAGCGCCCCATGGACGCGGTGCTCATCGTGGGCACGGGCGCCATGGGCCGCTACACCGGCGAGGACCTGGCCAACCGCGGCCGCCGGCAGATTCTGGGCTACGTGCGCTTCCACGACGACAACGGCTCCACGGGGGAGCTGCCGGGTCCCGTCATGGGGTCGGTGGACGACCTGGAGCACATCCTCCGCAACACCGCGGTGGATGAGGTGTACATCGCCGGCAACACGCTGAAGCAGGGCGAATCCATGCAGGCGGCCATCAAGCTGGCCGAGCGCTTCGGCGTGCCCTTCGCGCTGCCCGCGCACAGCTTCCGCCTGGACCGCGCCCGCCCGGTGGAGCGCCGCGCGGTGGCGGACGGCTTCCTGCACTTCGCGGCGGTGAGCCCCAAGCCGCACCAGATGGCGATGAAGCGCCTGTTCGACATCTGCGTGTCGGCGGCGGCGCTGTGGGCGCTCCTGCCGCTGCTGGGCGTGGTGGCGCTGGCGGTGAAGTTCACCTCCAAGGGCCCCATCTTCTTCAAGCAGCTGCGCGTGGGGCAGAACGGCAAGCCCTTCTACATGCTGAAGTTCCGCTCCATGGTGGTGAACGCGGAGGAGCTGAAGGAGAAGCTGGCCGCGCTCAACGAGCAGACGGGCCCCGTCTTCAAGATGAAGCACGACCCGCGCATCACCGGCATCGGCCGCTTCATCCGCAAGTTCTCCATTGATGAGCTGCCCCAGTTCATCAACGTGCTGCGCGGGGAGATGAGCATCGTCGGGCCGCGCCCGCCGGTGCCCACCGAGGTCGCCAGATACGAGGCGTGGCAGCGCCGCCGCCTGTCGGTGCGTCCGGGACTCACCTGCATCTGGCAGGTGTCGGGACGGAACCAGATCTCCTTCGAGGATTGGATGTACCTGGACATGCAGTACATCGACCACTGGAGCCTGACGAGCGACCTGCGCCTGCTGCTGCAGACGGTGCCGGTGGTGCTCACGGGCCGCGGCGCCAGCTAGCAAGCCTTCAGGCACCCCAACCTTTGCGGGGGCGGCATTGACGTGCCGCCCCCGCTCGTTTTCTATGCACCCGGGCAGTCCTGGCAGGCGCCGGGACCGCACGCTCCCACCGTGAACAGTCCCAGCCACTCCATTTCGCAGGACGCGGGCGAGCGCGAGCGCTCGCATGAGGCGATGGGCGCGGTGCGCAACGGGCTGCAGCTCGGCGGCTCGCTGCTCATCACGTACGCCATCGCCATGGGCGTGCGCTTCCTGCTGCCGGCCCACCTGGGGCCGGAGAGCTTCGGGCGCTTCAACTACGCCGACAGCTTCTCCGCCGTCTTCTTCATCGCCACCCACCTGGGCCTGGAGATGTACATCCGCAAGGAGGTGTCGCGCCGGCCCGAGCACGCCAGCGACTTCTTCGGCAGCACGCTGCTGTTGCGGCTGGGCCTCACCGCGATGCTGATGGGCGCCATGGCCCTGGTGATGGCCCACTTCGACGAGCCGCCCGAGGTGCGCCAGCTCGTCTACGCCTTCGCGCTGGCCCAGTCGCTCATCATCATCAACGCCTCCGTGGCCGCGCTGCTGCACGCCAAGGGCAAGGTGGCGGGGCTGTCCGTCTCCAACATCGTCACCAAGCTGGTGTGGGGCGGAGGCCTGCTGGCCGTCGCCGTGGCGGGCCTGCCGCTGCCGTGGCTGGCGGCGCCGCTGGTGGCGTCGGAGGCCGTGAAGCTCGCCGTGGGCTGGTACCTGGCCCGCGAGCACATGGGGCTCACCTTCAAGGTGGACGTGCCGGCCACGCTGAAGGTGCTCAAGGCCAGCCTGCCCTTCTTCATCACCGGCGCGGCGCTGGCGGCCAACGGGCGCCTGGACGTGATGATTCTGGGCATGGTCTCCAGCCACGAAGAGGTGGGCTGGTACGGCGCGGCGTGGAACATCGCGGGCCTGACGTTCTTCCTCAACCCGGTGTTCGGCTGGGTGCTGATGCCGCTGGCGTCGCGCGCGGCCGAGCGCTCCGAGGCGGAGCTGACGAACCTGACGCGCCGCGCGCTGGAGGGCACGCTGGCCGTCACCGTGCCCATGATGATGCTCATCGTCCTGGGCGCCCCGCTGTGGGTGGGGCTGATGGGCGGCGCGTTCTCCGAGTCCGCCATGCCGCTGCGGCTGATGTCGCCGCTGTTCGTGCTGGCCTTCGTGACGATGAACGCGGGCCTGTGGCTGACCATGACGAACCGCGAGTGGTGGGTGACCATCACCAGCGTGATTGGCAGCGTGGTGCTGATTCCCATCCTCAACCTGCTGCTGATTCCGCTGATGCTTTCGGCGCTGGGCAACGGCGGCGGCGCGGCGGGCACGGCGCTGGCCATGCTGCTCATGGAAATCTGCGTCACCATCAGCCTGCTGGGGCGCATGGGCAAGGCGGCCTTCGACACGCGCCTGCTGTCCATGATGGCCAAGACGGCCGCCATCTGCGTGGCCATCGCCGCGCTGGACCAGACGCTGCTGGCCTCGCTGAACCCGTGGCTGCGCCTCACCGTGGAGGCCGCGCTGTACCTCGTCGCGGTGCTGGCCACCGGCGCGGTGCGTCCCGGCGAGGTGCTCCAGGTGGTGCGCATCGCCCGCCGCCGTGGAAACCCCGCGCCCGAGGCCGCGCCCACCCCCTGAGGAGAGTCCCGCTGCTCATGCCGTCCACGCACCGCCAGCTGCCTTCCGCCCCGCGCCGCCCCTGGCGCATGTTCGCCTGCGCCGCGCTGCTGCTGCTGGCGCCCGCCTGCCGGGGCCTGGGCAAGTACACCTGGGTGGATGACTACCAGGAGAAGCCGCCCCCGGTGGACGCCGCGTACCGCATCGCCGCGGGGGATTTGCTCAACATCCGCGTGTGGAACCAGGAGTCGCTCACCACGCAGGCCCGCGTGCGCGAGGACGGCCGCATCAGCCTGCTCTTCCTGGACGACGTGGAGGCCGCGGGCCACACGCCGGCCATGCTGTCGCAGCAAATCCAGACGCGGCTGAAGGACTACATCAACCACCCCGTCGTCACCGTGGCGCTGGAGATGGCGCGCCCCATCAAGGTGACCATGGTGGGCGAGGTCAACCGCATCGGGCCGCTGGAAATCGACCCGGGCGCCAGCGTGCTGGAGGCCCTGGCCGGCGCGGGCGGCTTCACCGAGTACGCCCACAAGGACCGCATCTTCGTCATGCGCCAGGAAGACGGCGCCGCGCCCGAGCGCATCCGCTTCCGCTACGACGACCTCATCCACGCCGAGGGACGCGCGCCCACCTTCCGCCTGCGCCCCGGTGACGTGGTGGTGGTGGAGTAGCCCGTGCTGGGGACGGTCCTCACCGTCGCGTGGCTGGAGGTGTCCTCCGCCTCCGTCAGCTACGCCACGGCCGCGCGCGTCGACTCGCGCCTGCGCTCCAACGAGGACCCCGCCCCCGAGGCCCCCAGCGTCGCGGGTGACACCGACATCACCCCGCTGCTGGGCCTGGAGCTGCGCGACGGCAACACCGCGCTCCAGGTGGAGTACGCCCCGCGCATCAGCCTGCGCGAGGTCACCGCCCGCGCGCGCACCGAGGTCCAGCACATGGGCCGCCTGGCCGGCCTGTGGCGCCCCGAGCGCGGCCTGTCCCTGCGCCTGTCGGAGGAGCTGGTGCTGGGCAGCGTCAACCTCCTCACCACGGACTTGGGCTCCCTGCCTGGCGGCACGCCGGGCGCGGACCCGGACGGGCCGCTGCGGCCTCCCGGAGGTGGCGGTCCCCTCCAGCCCCTGCCCCAGGCGGACACCGTCTACTTCCTGTCCTCGGCCACCACGCTGACGGCGGACACCGGCTGGCTGGGGCGGCGGTGGAACCTCACCGGCTCCGGCGGCTTCTCCATCAGCGGCGGCCTGGACGGGCCCGCCCGCGAAGCGGTGCCCCTGCAGTATGGCCCACGCGCGGACGTGTCCCTCAGCCACGCGCTGTCCCCGCTGAGCGCCATCACCACCTCCGTGGCGTTCAACGCCGCGCGCTTCTCCACCGGGGCGAACAACACCATCGTCACGCTGCGCGAGGCCTGGGGCCAGCGGGTGGACAGACGCACCTCCCTGGAGGCCGGCGCGGGCGTGAGCGTGGTGCGCTCCATCCCCGTGCCCCCCGGCGAAGGCGAGCCCGAGCCCGGCCCGCTGGACGCGCCCCGGACGGAGCTGCTCCCCAACCTGAATGTCGGGGTGAGCCACCGGATTCCCTCGCGCACCGCGGACTTCAATGGCCGGGCGGACCTGCGAGTCGTCCCCTTCACGGACCGGCTGACGGCGCGCGTCTACCCTCGGGCGGACCTGACGCTGACGGGGACGTGGGCACTGGGGCCCCGCGTGCGGGTGTCCGCCGTGGGCGGCGGCGCCGCGGCCGTGGGCGGCAGCAGTGGGGACAGCATCCTCTCCGGCGGCTTCACCGGTTCCTGGATTCTCACACGGTGGGTGTCCGTGGATACCGACCTCCGAGGGACGTGGAGCCGCTCGCCCGAGCTCCCGGCGGCCCGGCTGACCTGGGCTGCAACGCTGGGCCTGTCCGTGCGACAAACTGGTAGTCTCTGAGGGCTGGCGCCATGGCGAAGCTCATCTTGATGTCCGTCCTCATCCTCACCATCGCGCTGCCCGCCAAGGCGGCGAGGGATCCGCATCCGATGCGGGGGCTGAAGAAGGCCATCCTCTGGTTCGTCCTCTTCAACGCGGCATACACGTATGGCGTCCTCGTCTGGGTGCCACGGCTCGGGTTCGGCTGAGCGAGTTTCAGAAAGGTTGACGACGGATGGAGTCCGACCTGCACACGGTCCTCCTGGTGGAGGACGCCCCCTTCTTCCGGAAGATGCTGGGCGACTACCTGCGGGACATGGGGTTCAAGGAGGTGGTGGAGCTGCCCAGTGGCCGCGCCGCGCTCAAGCACCTGGAGACGGCCGCGCGTCCCGACCTCGTGTGTCTGGACCTGACGCTGCCGGACATCTCCGGCTATGACCTCTGCGAGCACATCCGCCGCTCGGCGACGATGGCGGACGTGCCGGTGCTGGTGGTGAGCGCCCGGGACCTGCCGGAGGACAAGGCGCACGCCGAGGAGGCCGGCGCCGACGGCTACCTGGGCAAGCCCTTCACCCAGGAGGAGTTCACCCGCCGGGTGCGGTCGCTCCTCAAGAGCACTGGAGCCAGGAGGAAGCCGTGACGCACCCCGCGCCCGGGGCTCCCGGGCCGCGCCCCCAGTTGGTGCCGCCGCACCCCGCGTTCACTCCGGAGCGCCCGGAGACGAACGCGCCCGCGGACCTCATCGACTGGGGCTTCGTCATCGACGCGGTCTTCTATTTGAAGAACGCGGTGCTGCGGCACTGGTTCCTCGCCCTGGTGGTGATGGGCGCGGTGTCCGCCATGGCGGTGGGCGTCAGCAAAATCATGCCGCGCAAGTACCGCGTGGAGACGCGGATGCTGACGCAGCGCAACTTCATCATCTCCTCGCTGGCCAACCCCGGGCGCTCCATCCCCGTGGACGCGGACCAGCCCACGCGCGCCGCGTGGGAGATGGTGATGAAGCACGACAACCTCCGGTCCATCGTCGCGAAGGCGAAGCTGGTGGAGTACTGGGAGCTGCAGCGCTCGCCGCTGAACCGGCTGAAGGAGAAGGTGCTGCGCAAGCCGCCCGCGCCCATGTCGGACGACGACAAGCGCGACGCGCTCACCGCCATGCTGGAGCAGGCGATGATTGTCGGCGTGGAGGGCGGCACGGGCACCGTCTCCATCGGCGTGGAGTGGAGCGACCCGCAGCTGGCGCTCAACATCGTGCAGGAGGCGCAGCAGAACTTCCTCGACATGCGCCAGGCGGCGGAGATGGGCGCGGTGCAGGAGGCCATCACCATCCTGGAGAAGCAGGTGGTGGACGAGGCCGAGGGCATCCAGCAGGCGATTGGCCAGCTCAACGCGGCGGTGAAGCGCGTGGAGGCGCGGCGGAAGAAGGAAGAGGCGAAGCAGGGACGCCGGGGAGGCCCCACGGCCGCCGCCAACGCCGCGCTGGGCATCAACACCGACCACCTGCTGGCGCAGATGCGCTTCATGATTCAGACGAAGCGCCGGGCCATTGGCGACGTAGAGGACTTCCGCTCGCGGCGGCTGACGGAGCTGCGCAACCAGCTCTCCGAGCAGCGCGTCATCTATTCGCCGCAGCACCCCATCATCACCGACCTGGAGCAGCGCATCTCCGCGCTCCAGGAGGACTCGCCGCAGTTGATTGCGCTGCGCTCGGAGATGACGGAGCTCATCAACGAGTACGTGCGCAACGGCGGCGATCCGGGCGAGCTGGAGTCCGGGCTTGCGACGGCGGCCCTGGGCGGCGCGACGTTCGGCGGGCCGGCCACGTCGGATGACCCGGAGGTGTCGGTGGCGGCGGACCGGGTGCGCATGCTGGTGATGCGGCACCAGGAGAAGATGCGGCGGCTGGACCAGGCGCGCACGGAGCTGGAGATTTCCCGCGCGTCCATGAAGCACCGCTTCAGCGTGCTGTCGCCGCCCACCTTCCCGGAGCGGCCGTCCAAGCCGAAGGTGCAGCTCATCGTCGCCGCGGGCGTGGTGGGCGGCATCGGCATGGGCATCTTCGCGGCGCTGGCGCTGGACATCATCCGCCGGCGCATCCTGGAGAAGTGGCAGGTCGAGCGGATTCTGAAGCTCCCCGTGCTGGCGGAGCTGGAGCGGCGCTGAACAGCGCGCTCGGGGGTGCATGTCGTGACATCGTGGACGTGGCTGGACGTGGCGCTGTGCGTGGCGCAGCTTCCCGTGGCGGTGGCGTGTGGCTATCTGCTGACCCTGACGCTGCGCTCCTATCGGCCCCGGCCGCCGGCGACGCGCATCGGGCCGCGGAAGTTCGACATCATCATCCCCGCGCACAACGAGGAGCTGGGCATCGCCCGGACGGTGACGAACCTGTCCGCGGTGGACTACCCCGCGCACCTGCGGCGCATCATCGTCGTGGCGGACAACTGCTCCGACGCGACGGCGCAGAAGGCGCGCGAGGCGGGCGCCTTCGTCCTGGAGCGGCAGGACACGGAGAAACGCGGCAAGGGCTACGCGCTGGCCCACGCCTTCGAGTTCAGCCAGCGGGACGGCTTCGCCGAAGCGGTGGTGGTGGTGGACGCGGACACGGTGGTGACGCCCAACCTGCTGACGGCGTTCGCCATGCGCATCGAGGGCAAGGAGGGCGGGCTTGAAGGGGCGCACGCCATGCAGGCGCACTACGGGGTGATGAACCCCACGGCGTCCTGGCGCACGCGGCTGATGACCATCGCCCTGGGCATGTTCCACAAGGTGCGCTCGCAGGGCCGCGAGGCGATGGGCGTGTCGTGCGGCCTGCGCGGCAACGGCATGTGCTTCACGCACCACGCGCTGGCCCAGGTGCCACATGACGCCTTCAGCGTGGTGGAGGACCTGGAGTACGGCATCCGCCTGGCGCGCCACGGCTTCCGCGTGCACTACGTCTGGGAGGCGGACGTGCTGGGGGAGATGGTGTCCGCGGAGAAGCAGAGCCGCTCACAGCGCCAGCGCTGGGAGGGTGGCCGCGCGCAGATGCGCAAGCTGCACGGGTGGCCGCTGCTGAAGGACGGCCTGCGCAAGCGGGACGGCACGCTGCTGGACATCGCCATGGACGTGCTGGTGCCGCCGCTGAGCCAGCTGGTGCTGGCCGCGGTGGGCTGCGCGGTGCTGGCCGGGGCGTTCGCCTGGTGGACCCGCGCTCCGCTGCCGTGGGCGCTGGGCGTGGCGGGCTTCAGCGTGGCGAGCCTGGGCGCGTATGTCCTGCGCGGCTGGTGGGTGTCCGGCGTGGGGGCTCGGGGCCTGCTGGACCTGGCCTGGGCGCCCGTCTACGTGGTGTGGAAGGTGTGGCTCATGCTGCGCGGCCCCGGCGCGGAGAAGCGCGGCGAGTGGGTGCGGACGTCGCGTGAGGGGGAGCACCGGTAGCGGGTGGCGTGCACGGAGCTCAAGTTGGACTTGAGTTTCGTGCGTGGGAACGGCGCGCCGTGGTCAGCCAGATTCGGACCGGCTCTTCGACATCGTCGCGGGGCAGGCAGGGCTCTTCACCGCGCAGCAGGCGCTGGAGGCGGGGTATTCGGCGCAGGTGCTCTCCCACCATGTCCGGGCTGGCAGGTTCCTGCGCGTGCTGCGCGGCATCTACCGGTGGGTGCACTTCCCGGCCAGCGAGCACGAGGACCTGGTCGCCGTCTGGCTCTGGTCGGAGCGGAAAGGCGTCTTCTCCCATGAGACCGCGCTGGCGCTTCACGGCCTGTCGGATGTCCTGCCCTCGCGCGTGCACCTGACGCTGCCGGCGGCCTGGAAACGACGCCGGTTCCGTGTCCCTCCCGGCGCGGTGCTCCACCATGCCGATGTTGGCGAATAGGAGCGCGTCTGGTTCGGTCCCATCCCCGGGACCTCTCCGCGCCGAACCTTGCTGGATTGCGCGACGGCGCATGTGTCACCCGACCTGCTGAATCAGGCCATCGCGCAGGCACTGTCACGCGGGCTCATTCTCACGTCAGACCTGGTGGGTATTCAGAGTGCGGCCCAACGTCTCTAGGACACCTCCGCATGACACCTCGCAGGTACACGAACGCCGCGGGCTTCAAGCACGCGCTCGAACAGCGCCTCCGGCGCGACGACGCCCTCCGGGGTGGCCTTCGCACGGAGGCGACAACTCCTCGTCTTCGATCGGTTCCTCGCGCGGGTCGCGCATGTCTTCGAGGACTCCGTCACCTTGAAGGGAGGACTGGTCCTCGAGTTCCGGCTGAGCCGGGCGCGAACGACGCGGGACGTGGATCTCCGATTCGTGGGGCCCCCTGTCGACGTGCTTCGACGGCTGAAGGACGCGAGCCAGCTCGACCTGGGAGACTTCATGCGCTTCCAGGTTCGCGCTGACTCAGCGCACCCTGAAATCCAGAACGACGGGATGAAGTACGACGGGCTTCGCGGGCATCACTTCGCCCACACTGCGCCTCTACCCCGTCGAGACGCATCTCGCGGAAAAACTTCACGCGTACACGTTGCCGCGCGCCCGGCCCAACACGCGCGTCAAGGACCTCCCCGACCTCGCACTGCTCGCCATGACGCGGGAAATCGACTCGATGCGCCTGAGAGCGGCGTTCGAGCAGACCTTCTCGTTCCGTGGAACACATCCACTTCCGTACTTCGTCCCCGAACCGCCTGAGCCGTGGCGTGAGCCCTACGCGAAGATGGCACGCGAGGACGTCCTCCCCTGGTTGACGCTGGACGCACTCGCTGCGGCGGTGCGGGCATTCCTCGGTCCGGTGCTCGCGAACTCACAGGCAGGAACATGGGCTCCCGAGACATGGACGTGGCGCATGCGGTACTGAGCTGTGAGCGCTGGCCACGCGACCGTCCGGCACGCCTCCCCTGTGATGGAACCGTGATGAAGAGACGAGGTACTCGTGAAGTTCGTCACGGGTGTTCTCTGGAAGCTGCCTGCCTCCTGTTCTTCCGAGGTGGCCTACGATGCATCTGTTCGCTCGCAGTGTGCTGTGCTTCTTCCCACTGATGTTTGCGCTTCCCGCGCTGGCTCAGGTCGATGCCGACGCGCACCCCAACACCAGCACCTTCGTCGGGAGAGTGCGTCACACGCATCAGAGCCTGCCCCTCGCGGATGTCATCGTGACCGCGCGTTCTCCCAGCCTCCAGGGAGAGTTGATGGTCTCGACCGACGCAGAAGGGAGATACCGCATCCCCCAGCTTCCACCGGGTGACTACACGCTGACGTTCGAGAAGGAAGGGTACAAGGTCCACACACGCTCGGCGGTCCAACTGCGGCTCAACCGGACCCGCCAGGTCGACGTGGAGCTCCTCACCGCTCCACCCGAGGAGCCGGTACGTGTCATCGGCGTCCCGCCGACCATCGACCAGAGCTGCACACTGTCTCCGGGAGTGGAACTGGGCCCAGATTTCATCAAGCGCACCCGCGACGCTCGTCCATGAAACAGGATCGGCGCGCCCCTCTCCTTCGAGCATTCCGGTCCCAAATGTCCCGAGCCCCGTATGTCCCTCAACGGCCCACCGTTCTCCGTCCTACCCTCGCTCCCCTTGGGTCATTCGAGGCGCTTGCCTCGCATTGGACTTTAGACTTGCGCGAGGGAACTGTGCGGCGCACGCAGCAGATGCGGCTTGGGCGGAGGAGGCAACGCGGATGGCCGTGCTCACCAAGGGACGACGCAGGCTCCACCGGGAAGACCGCCTCTTCGTCTGATGCCACTTCGCATTGACCTCCCCGAGGTCCTCCAACGCAAAGCACTCGAGGCCGGAAGCGAAGGCCGGGCGTGGCTTCAACGACTGCCTGCCATCGTGGACGCGCTGAAGCAGGATTGGGGTCTGACGCTATCGAGCCAACTTTCGGGAGGAACCGAGGCGCCCGTTGTGTCAGTGACGGCGCGAGCCGGTGAAGACGCCGTCATCCTGCCGCGCGACCGATGCTGGAACCGTGATGAAGCGACGAGGCGCTCGTGAAGTTCGGCACGAGCGCTCTCGGGAAGATGGCCACCTCCTGTTCATCCGAGGTGGCCCACGATGCATTCCGTCGCTCGCAGTGTGCTGTGCGTCTTCCTGCTGCTACTCGCCATTCCCGCGCTGGCGCAGTCCGATGCCGGCACGCACGCCAACACCAGCACCATCGTCGGGACGGTGCGTAATGCCTATCGGCGCGTTCCCGTCGCCCATGCTGTCGTGACCGCGAGTTCGCCCAGCCTCCAGGGCTTCCTGGCGGCCACCACGGATGTACGGGGGAGCTACCGTCTCCCGCAGCTGCCGCCGGGCGAGTACACGCTCACGTTCGAGAAGCAGGGGTTCAAACCCTATACACGCACGGCCATTCAACTGCGTCACGACCGCACCATCCGGGTCGACGTGGAGCTCCTCTCCGATCTACCTGCGGAGCTCTTCTCAGGTGTTACCGGCGCCCCACCGACCCTCGACGTGGGCTCCACGACCATGGGCGTGAACGTCGACCAGGAGTTCATCAAGCGCATCGCCGTCGCCCGTCCGGGTGGCAAGGGTGGCCCCTCCCGCTCCTACGAAAGTCTGGCGGAGCTTTCCCCCAGCGCCAACAGCGACCATTACGGCGTCGCCATCAACGGCCCGCCCTCCTCCATCCTGCCCTCGCAGCCCCTGAGCCGTCCGGTGGTGCCTCCGAGGCGTCCGAGCGCGCCTCGGCTCGTCCTCCAGCATGTCGAGCCCCCCGCGCCCGCCGTGACGCCCGCGCCGGTCTCCCCCTTCCACATGTACTTCCAGGGGTACGGCGTCAATCCCACCGTCACCACGGAGGAGGAGCGCTTCTCCACCTTCTCCGTCGACACGGACTCCGCGTCGTACACGCTGACGCGGGCCTACCTGGAGCGCGGCAGCCTGCCTCATGAACAGGCCGTCCGCGTGGAGGAGTTCGTCAACACCTTCGACTACGGCTACACGCACCAGGGCAACGCCCCCTTCAGCGTCCAGGTGGAAGGCTTCCCGTCCCCCGTGCGCAAGGGCTACCACGTCATCCACGTCGGCGTGAAAGCCCGGGAGGTCCCCCGCGTGGCGCGCAAGCCGAGCCACCTCGTCTTCGTCATCGACGTGTCCGGCTCCATGAACCTGGAGCGCCGGCTGGGCCTGGTGAAGCGTTCACTGCACCTGCTCGTGAACGGGCTGGATGAGCGCGACCAGGTCTCCATCGTCGTGTACGGCTCCACCGCGCGCCTGGTGCTGGAGCCCACCAGCGCCGTGCACGCGCACATCATCCGCGCCGCCATCGACAGCCTGCACACCGAGGGCTCCACCAACGCGCAGGCGGGTTTGGAGATGGGCTATTCGCTCGCGGCCTCTCACCTCGTGGAGGGCGGCATCAACCGCGTCATCCTCTGCTCGGACGGCGTGGCCAACACCGGGCTCACCGACGCCAACAGCATCTGGGAGCGCATCCGCTCGCGCGCGGCGAAGGGCATCACCCTGTCCACCGTCGGCTTCGGCATGGGCAACTACAACGACGTGTTGATGGAGCGCCTGTCCCAGGTGGGCGAGGGCCACTACGCCTACGTGGACCGGATTGAAGAGGCGCACCGCCTCTTCGTGCGCGACCTCACCGGCACGCTCCAGGTCGTGGCCAAGGACGTGAAGCTCCAGATGGAGTTCAACCCGGAGGCCGTGTCCCACTACCGGCTGCTCGGCTACGAGAACCGCATGCTCACCCAGGAGCAGTTCGCCGATGACCGCGTGGACGCGGGCGAAATCGGCGCGGGCCACGCCGTCACCGCGCTCTACGAGGTGAAGCTCACCGAACCGTCCGCGTCCTTCGGCACGCTGCGCATCCGCTACAAGGCGCCGGAGGGTGGGGACTCGAAGCTCATCGAGAAGCCGCTGCCGTCGAGCGTCCTCCGCCCCGCCTACGGCCGCGCCACGCCGCCCACGCGGCTGTCCTATGTGGCCGCCGCCTTCGCCGAGAAGCTGCGCGGCTCCTACTGGGTGCGCACGCTCACCTACGACGCCCTGTTCTCACTCTGGGAGGAGCTTGGCCAACCGCTGAAGGCGCGCGAGGACGTGGCGGAGCTGGGCGCCCTCATCCACAAGGCCCGCGCCCTGGACCACCGCGCGGACCGCTTCGAGGCCTTCGCGCCCGTGAGCACCATGGACTTCGACCGCGTGCCCACCCTGCCCTGAGTCCCGCGCTCGCGCCTGGCGTGGCCCTTCCGCCAGGCGCGAGCCTCCAGTGCGTCCCTTCAAGGCGCCGTATCCAACCCCGCCGCGAAGAGCACGGACGCCTCCGCGAGCTTCACCGTCTCCTGCTGCTTCAGGTGAAGCACCCGCATGTCCTTGAGCGAGCGGAACGCGTCCAACAGCTCCAGGATGCCGCCGCGTCCCTCTCGATAGGCGTCCTCGGCCATCCGGCGCACCGTGGGCAGCCGCTCCACCACGTCGTGCTCCAGACGCGTCAACGCGCCCTTGCGGCCCTCCAGGACGGCGTGCGCCCGGGTCAGCTCCGCGCGGGCCTGGGCCACCTCCGCCTCCAGCGCGCGGGCCTCCGTCTGGAGCTCCGCGGACGCCCGGGCGATGGCGCCCTGGTTCCGGTCGAAGAGGGGCAGCGGCAACCCTACGCCCACCAAGGCGATGGTGCTCTGCTCGTTCCGGGTGAGCATGACGCCCGCCGCCACGGACGGCACCGGCAGCCGCTCCCTGCGCGCCACGTCCAGGCCGCCTCGTGCCACGGCCTGCCGCGCGCGTGCCGCCACCAGCGACGGCCGACGCTGCTGGGCGGACTCCCACAGGAGCGGCAGGTCGGGCAGGGACCCGGTGGGCCGCAGCGAGCCCTGCGCCCTCGGGTGCCACCCTTCAATGCCCAGCAGCGCGGCCAGCCGGCCGGAGGCGTCCGCCACGCTGACGCGCGCGTTCAGCACCTCCACCTCCAGCGCGCGGCTCTCCACCTCGATGCGCTCCACGTCGTACCGGCTGGAGTCACCCGCCGCGGCGCGCCCCTTCACCACCTTCTCCACGCGTCCCAGGTCCACCGCCGTCTCCTCCAGCACGCGCAGCTCCTCCTGGTTGGTCAGCAACGCCGCGAAGGCCTCGCGTACGGCCAGCGCCCGCTCCGCGATGGAGGCCTTCACGCGTGCCTGTTCGGCGGACACGTTGCGCTCCGCCAGCTCACGGCGCACGCCGCGCTGCCCGAAGAGGAGCAGGGGCTGCTCCAGCGACAGCTCGTGCACCACCGATGAGCCGGTGTTCACGCCCGCGGCCAGGAGCTGCGTGCCGTAGCTGAACGACGGGTTGGGCAGGATGCTCGCCTCCACCCGGTCCGCCGCCGCCACGTCGATGCGCGAGCGCTCCGCCGCGGTCCACGGGCTGCGCTCGTCCAGCAGCGACAGCACCTGCTCCAGGGTGATGCGCTCGGGCGGCGCCGCCTCGGACCGGTTCCGCTCCTCCAAAGACCCGGCCGCCTGGGTCTCAGACCGCAGCTGCGCCACTGCGAAGCGCTCCGGCGGAGGCACGTCGGACGGACGCTGCGCCTGCGTGACTCGGTCTGGCGCGACACGCTCCAGAGAAGGCGCCGCTGCCTGTTGAGCCCCGGCGCTCCCGGCCGCCAACGCGCCCAGGACGCCCCAGACGATGAACCGCTTCATTCCGTCACCTCCGCTTCGCCCTGAACGCCTTCCGTCACCAACGACAGCCATGGCGCTCCCTCTGTGCTGAAACCCCGGCTGGCGCCACACGGCTCCGTCTCCGGCACCGCCCAGTGCGCGCGCACCGGCATGAAGCGCCTCAGGCCGCCATTCGCTGACCGCACACCACTCCGCGGGACGGGCCCGCAGACGGTGTCGCGCCGAAGCAGCTCGATGCTCCACCGTCGCCGGGCCTTGCGGCCCGCCATGCCGCGCCTCGTGCCGCCACCACCGGGCATGACGCCGGGCGGTGACCAGCGGACTCGTGCCCCCATGAAGCGCCTCACGCCGCCACCCCCGCCGTGCCCTGCTCCGGGCCGTGGCCCTTCGGACCCAGGTGCTCCACACCGGCGTCCAGGTCCTCATCGTCCTCGTCGCCCCGAGAGCCCGTGGACGCGGCGTGCTTCCCGACGATGACGGCGTACAAGGCCGGCAGCGCGAACAGCGACACCAGCACCGCGGTCACCAGCCCGCCGATGATGACCACCGCGAAGGGCCGCTGCGTCTCGCTGCCCGCCCCGCTGGAGAGCGCCGCCGGCAGCAGCCCCAGCATCGCCAGCAGCGCCGTCATCAGCACCGCGCGGAAGCGGCTGGACGCGCCCGCCGGGAGCGCCACCCCCAGCGCCTCGCCCGCCTTGCGCCGGTCATCCACCGCGCTCACCACCAGCAGCGACGCCAGGCACACCTGCCCCAGCAGCGTGATGAAGCCCACCGCCGCGCTCACCGACAATGGGATTCCCGTGACGGCCAGCGCCAGCACGCCGCCGCACATCGCGAAGGGCGCCCCCGCCAGCACCGCGCTCGCGCTCCGCATGGAGCCCAGCGCCGCGTAGAGCAGCGCGAACACCACCAGGAAGGAGATGGGCACGATGACCGCCAGCCGGCCCAGCGCGCGCTCCTGGTTCTCGAACTCGCCGCCCCACTTGAGGAACGCGCCCTCCGGCACCGTCACCTCGCGCTCCACGGTGGCCATGGCCTCCTGGATGGTCGAGCCCATGTCGCGCCCCTCCACGTTGAACTTCAGCGCCAGCGTGCGGCTGTTCGCCTCGCGGTTGATGCTCGCGCGCCCCAACGCCTTCTCCAGCCGCGCCACCTCGCGCAGCGGGACATGGCCGCCGCTGGCCGTGGGCACCAGGATGCCGCCGATGCGCGCCTCGTCATCACGCTCCGTGCCCGGCAGGATGACGCGCACCGGGACGGGCCGCTCCTGCTCCCACAGCTCCGTCACCACCCTGCCCCCCAGGGCCGTCTCCACCAGGTCCTGCGCGGTGGACACGTCGATGCCGGCCCGCGCCAGCGCGGGGCGGTCCAGCACCACCTGGAGCTGCGGCACGCTGGAGTCGCGGTAGAGCCCCAGGTCCACCACGCCCTCCACCTTCTGGAGCGACGTGACGGCCTGCTCCAGCGTGCCGCGCATGGCCGCCAGGTCCGTGCCGAAAATCTTCAGCACCACCTTGCCGCGCACGCCGCTGATGGCCTCCTCCACGCTGTCCTTGATGGGCTGCGAGAAGTTGAAGCTGACGCCCGGAATCTCCAGCAGCGAGGCGCGCATCTCCCGCACCAGCCGCTCCTTGTCCCAGCCCTCGCGCCACGTCTCCTCGGGCGCGAAGCGGACGAACGTCTTGCCCATGTTGACGGCCTCGTTGTCCGTGCCGTCCTCCGGGCGGCCCTGCTCGACGAGCACCTCCTTCACCTCCGGGAAGTCCAGCAGCCTGCGCCGCACCTCCAGGAGGAGGTCCGCGCCCTTGCCCAACGAGATGCTGGCTGGCATCTCCACGAAGACGTTGATGTCGCCCTCGTCCAGCTCCGGGAGGAACTCGCTGCCCACCCGCGAGCCCACCACGCCGGTGACGAGCACCAGCGCCGCCATGCTCGCGAACACCAGCGTCTTGCGCGGCATCAGCCACGTCACCGCGCGGGCGTAGCCTTCCCGCAGCGTGCTCAGCAGCTTCGGCTCCTTCACCTCCGCGTCCTGAGGCCGCAGCAGCAGCGCGCACAGCGCGGGCACCACCGTCAGCGCGAAGACGAGCGCCCCCACCAGCGCGAAGCTGTACGTCAGCGACAGCGGCCGGAAGATGCGGCCCTCCACGCGCTCCAGCGTGAAGACGGGGATGAGCGCGGCGATGATGATGGCCATCGCGAAGAACGTCGGCCGCGCCACGTCCAGCGCCGAGCGCAGGATGAGCCCCAGCAGCTCCTTGCGCCGCCGGGGCCGCTGCACTCCGGCTTCGTGCAGCACGTTCTCCACCAGCACCACCGCGCCATCCACCAGGATGCCGAAGTCGATGGCCCCCATGGAGATGAGGTTCGCGGGCAGGCCCACCATCTTCAGGCCAATGAAGGCCGTCAGCAGCGCCAGGGGGATGACGGACGCGACGATGAGCGAGCAGCGCAGGCTGCGCAGGAACAGCCACGCCACCGCCACCACCAGCAGCGCGCCGTGCAGCAGGTTGTGGTGCACCGTGGACAGCGTGTGCCCCACCAGGTCGTTCCGGTCATAGAAGGGCTCGATGCGCATGCCCTTGGGCAACACCCGCGCGTTCAGCTCCGCCACCTTGGCGTGCACGCCCTCCAGCACCGTGCTGGGGTTCTCTCCCCGGCGCAGCAGGACGACGCCCTCGGTGACGTCCATGTCCAGGTTGTGGCTCACCGACCCCCGGCGCGGCGTGTGCGACGCCACCACCCGCGCCACGTCGCCCACCGTCACCGGCGTGCCGTCCTCGCTCTTGAGGACGATGCCCTGCACGTCCCGCGCGCCGCGCAGGTAGCCCACGCCGCGGATGAGCAGCTCCTGGTCGCCCTGGCGCAGGAAGCCGCCGCCCACGTTGCGGTTGGAGCGCTCCAGCGCCTCGGTGACGTCCGCCAGCGTCAGCTCGTGCGCGAGCAGCCGCGACGGGTCCACCTGGACGTGGAACTCCTTGAGGAAGCCGCCCAGGCTGAGCACGTCCGCCACGCCGGGCACCTGGCGCAGGTGCCGCGCGATGTTCCACTCCATCTCCGAGCGCGTCTCGGTGAGCGTGTGCCGGTCGCTCAGCACGCGGAACTGGTAGATCTTCCCCAGCGGCGTGGCCTCGGGCGCCAGCCGCACGTCCGCGCCGTCCGGCATGTCCGCGTTGGACATGCGCTCTCCGACGATGGTGCGCGCCTTGAACGGGTCCACGCCGTCATCAAAAGTCAGGAAGATGAGCGACAGCCCGAACAGGCTCTCGCTGCGCATCTGCACCATGCCCGGCGTGCCGTTGAGCGCGCGCTCCAGGGGCACCGTCACCTGCCGCTCGATTTCCTCGGGCGCCAGCCCGGGCATCTGCGCGATGACGTTCACCTGGAGGTTGGTGACATCCGGAAACGCCTCCACCGGCGTTTCGAGGTAGGCCTTCACACCGAAGAGGCCAATGCCCAGCGTCAGCAGCAGGACGGGCAGGCGGCTCCGGACACAGAACGCGATGAGTGCTCGCAACATGGGTAGGGGTCCTCGCCGCGCCTAGAGAAGCTGGTCCGCCGCGCCATCCAGCAGCAGCGCGCCCCGGGTGACGACCTGCTCTCCGGGTGACAGGCCCGCGATGATCTGCACCCGCCCCTCCACCGGCTGCGCCACGACGACGGGCCGCCGCACATAGGTGCCCGCGTCCTGCTGCACGTACACCACCGACTCCTTGCCGTTGCGCAGCAGCACCGCCTCCACCGGCAGCGTCAGGCTGGCGTCCGGCGCGTCGATGCGCACGCGTCCGAACATGCCGGGCCGCAGCCCCTGCGCCTGCGTTTCCAGGGTGATGCGCACCGGCGCCGTCCGCGAGCCGCCCGCCACCACCCCGCCCACCGAGTCCACCGTCCCCTCCAGCGGCGCGTGCACCGACGGCATCGTCACCCGCACCCGCGCGCCCTCACGCACCAGCGACAAGTCGCGCTCGAACACGTCCGCCACCACCCACAGCGCCGAAGGGTCCCCCACCTCCACCAGCACGTCCCCGCCCGGCTGCACGGCGATGCCCTCCGCCGCGCTCCGGCTCAGCACCGTGCCCGCCAGCGGCGCGCGCAGCACCACGGTGGTGCCGCTGCCCGCGCCCACGAAGCCCACGGACGCCTGCGCCCGCGCCAGCTCCGCCCGCGCCTCCGCCAGCCGCGTCTCCGCGGACAGGCGCTCGCGCTCCGTCGTCACGCCCTGCTCGGACATGCGCACCTCGCGCTCGAAGGCGGACTGGGCCTCGCGCAGCGCCGCCGTCGCGGTGGCCACCGCCGTGCGCGATGACGCCGCTTCCGGGCAGTCCAGCGTCACCAGCGCGTCGCCCGGCTTCACCGTGTCGCCGGTGCGCACGTGGACGCGCACCACCCGGCCCGCCAGCGGCGCCACCAGCCGCGACAGCGCCCCGTCCCGGAAGGCCACGCGCGCGGGGGCCTGGAGCGCCGCGCTGCTGGCGTCCGCCTTCACCGGGGCGACGGTGACGAAGGCCCGCGACACCTCGGCCAGCCGCACCACGCCTTCCTTCAGGGGAACGGGCGCGGCGCGCTCGGCGGGGGCGGAGGCGGTGGCCGCGCCCGAGCAGGCGGCGGAGAAGGCCCAGAGGCCAAGGAGCAGGGTCCTGTTCATGCCCCAGCCCCTGGGCAAGTCCTGGTCCACCGCACCGCGCCTTCAACCTATTGTAATTACTGAGAACGGCGACGCTCAGCGAGCAGGCGGGACTGATGCTTATTGAACCACCTGTGCACTTTCGCCACAGTGCCCGGCGTGCGCATCTCCACGAAGCTGGGCCTGGGCCTGACGCTGACGAGCGCCGTCATCCTGGGCTCCTACGGCTACAGCCAGCTCCAGAAGGAGGAGCACGACCTGCGGACGGCCACCGAGCAGGCCACGCGGCTCTTGGCCACGGCGCTCCAGGTGGCCATGGAGAACGCGCTGCGGGACGGGCAGGCGGCGGACGTCAACGAAATCCTGGAGTCGTTGGACCACAGAGACCCGACCGTGGACGTCTTCGTCTTCGACGCCCGGGGCGAGCCGGTGGTGCGCTCGCCGGGCAGCTCGCGGACGCTGCACCTGGTGGAGGAGGCCTCCCGGCGGGTGGTGAAGACGCACCACGCCCTCACCCACTTCGCGGGCCCCGAGGAGCTGTCGCACCTGCTCATCGTCCTGCCCCTGCACAGTGATGACAGCGCCGCCGTGGTGGGGGCGCTCGCGGTGCTGAAGCCGCTGGACGGGCTGCGGCAGGATTTGGAGGCCACCACCCGCTCCACCGTGCTGTCGGTGCTGACGCTCATCGCGGGCATCTCCCTGGTGGGCTGGCTGCTGCTGCTGCTCTACCTCCAGCGTCCCCTGGAGCGCGTGGTGGGGGCGATGCGCGCGGTGCGCGGAGGCGACTTCTCGGCCACCGTGACACCCGGCGGTGACGACGAGGTGGGCGAGGTCGTCCACGCCTTCAACGGCATGGTGAAGGAGCTGAGCGAGGCGCGGCAGCGGCTGTCGGCCGAGGCGGAGTCACGGCTGGCGCTGGAGGCGGGCCTGCGACGCGTGGACAAGCTGGCCGCCGTGGGACAGCTGTCCGCGGGGCTGGCGCACGAAATCGGCTCACCCCTGCTCATCCTCAACGGACGGGCCCAGGCCCTGGCCGCGCGCGCCGAGCTGCCCGACGACGTGCGGCGCAACGCGCGCATCCTGGTGGAGCAGTCGGAGCGCATCGAGCGCATCGTCCGCCAGCTCCTGGACCTGGCCCGCCGCAAGCCGTCGAGGCTGGAGTCCCTGGACGCGCTCGCCTCCGTGCGCGCGGTGGTGGAGCTGGTGGAGTTCGACGCGCGCAAGCGCGACGTCCGGCTGACCTTCCATCGCGAGGAGCCGCTCCCTCGCGTGCTGGCGGATGGAGACGGCCTGCAGCAGGTGGCGCTCAACCTGCTCACCAACGCGCTGCGCGCCACGCCCCGAGGCGGCGAGGTGCGGGTGACGCTGGCGCCGTCCACCTTCCAGCCCGCCCCCGGCCTGCGCGAGCGCCACGGCGTGCGCCTGTCCGTGGAGGACACTGGCGTGGGCATGGATGAAGCGGCGCTGGAGCGCGTCTTCGAGCCCTTCTTCACCACCTGGAGCGCCCACGGCGGCACGGGCCTGGGCCTGCCGGTGGTGAAGGCCATCGTCGCCGAGCACGGCGGCGCCGTGACGGTGACGTCGCGCCCGGGCCAGGGCACCCACTTCGTCGTGCACATTCCTTCCGAGAAGGAAGAAGGAGCGGGGGCGGCATGAGCACTCCCAGAAGGCGCCTGCTCATCCTGGATGATGACGCGGGCGTGGTGGACTTCCTCTGTGAGTCCCTGGACGCGCGGGGCTACGAGGCGGTGGGGCGCACCTCCCCGGAGGAGGCGCTGGCCCTCTTCGAGCGCGAGTCCTTCGACCTGGTCATCACCGACGTGGAGATGCCCCGCATGCGCGGCACCGAGGTGCTGGAGGCGCTGCTGACGCGCAAGCCGGGCCAGCTGGTGGTGCTCATCACCGCCTTCGGCGGCGTGGAGCTGGCGGTGGCGGCGGTGAAGGCCGGCGCGTGCGACTTCGTCACCAAGCCCTTCAACGTCGACGCGCTCGTCCTCACGCTGGAGCGCGCCTTCCGCGAGCGGCAACTGCGCCGCGAAATCGTGCGCCTGCGCGCGGCCGTCCCCGGTGACACACCCGGCGGACTGGTGGCCCGCAGCCCCGCCATGCAGAAGGCGCTGGAGGTGTCCCGCCGCGCGGCGCGCAGCGACGCCACAGTGCTGCTCACCGGCGAGACGGGCACCGGCAAGAGCGCCCTGGCGCGCTTCATCCACGAGTCCAGCGGTCGACGCGCCCAGCCCTTCCTCCCGCTCAACTGCGCGGCCCTGCCCTCGGGGCTGGCGGAGAGCGAGCTGTTCGGCGCCAGACGCGGCGCCTACACCGACGCGCGCGAGGACCGGGCCGGCGTCTTCGTGTCGGTGGGCGGCGGGACGCTCTTCCTGGATGAAGTGGGCGAGCTGTCGCTGGAGGTGCAGGCCAAGCTGCTCCAGGCCCTGGAGACGGGGCGCGTGCGGCCCCTGGGCTCGAGCACCGAGACGCCCGTGCGCGCCCGCGTGCTGGCCGCCACCAACCAGCCGCTGGAGGTGCTGCTGCGTGAGGGCCGCTTCCGCGCGGACCTCTACTACCGCCTCAACGTCATCCGCATCGAGGTGCCCCCGCTGCGCGAGCGGCGTGAGGACATCCTGCCGCTGGTGGACTTCTTCCTCGGGCGCCTGGGCGAGCAGCAGCAGCGCGAGGTGCTGGGCGTGTCCGCCACCGCGCTGAAGCGGCTGCTGGCCCACGCGTGGCCCGGCAACGTGCGCGAGCTGGCCAACCTGCTGGAGCGCGCGGTGGCCCTGGCGGACCACGACACGCTGGTGCCGGAGGACTTCGACCTGCCGGGCGGCGGCGACAGCGGCCTGACGTCGCTGCTCAGCCGCGCCTCGGGGGAGGACGCGCCCCTGGAAGAAGTGGAGCGCGCCTACGTGCGCCGGGTGATGGAGGCGCAGGGCGGCAACAAGGCCGCCGCCGCGCGCATCCTGGGCATCAACCGGCGCACGCTGTACCGCAAGCTGGGCCTGGACGAGTGAGGCCGCGCCCTCAGTCCGCCAGCGGCATGCCCCAGTCGGGCTGACCGCGCTCGCCCTTCACCCAGCGGTACACCTCCAGCACCTGCTCCGCCTTCGCCTTCCAGGTGAAGTACTTGAAGATGCGCTCACGGGCGCGCTCGCCCATGGGGCGGATGACGGACGGGTCCGCCGCCAGCTTCGTCAGCACCTCGCGCACGCGCAGGACAATCTCCTCCGGCGTCCCCATTTGAATGGCGAAGCCGGTGGCCGGGCTCACGATTTCCCCCGGGCCGCCGTAGTCCATGACGATGGGCACCAGCCCCAGCGCCATGGCCTCGCACACCACCGCGCCGCCGAACTCGCGCACGCTGGGGAAGCCGAAGAGGTGGTTCTTCGCCAGCCGGCCCTGCAGCTCCTGGTGCTTCACCCAGCCGGCGAACGTCACGCCGGACTCGATGCCCTCGCGCGCCGCCTGCGCCCGGAGGTTGGCCATCTCCTGGCCATCACCGATGTACTCCAGCACCACCTTGCCCTCGCGGATGAGCGGCGCGGCGGCCTCCATCAACATGGCCATGCCCTTGTAGGGCACGAAGCGGCCCACGAAGGCCACGCGCAGGGGCAGCTCCACCGGGCCCTCCGACTTCGCCGTGCCGAAGCGCCGGGTGTCGATGGCGTTCTCCGGCACGTACACCGTCTTGCCCTGCCACTGCCCAGACACCTGCCCCCGCGTGGCGCGCGAGCCGGTGATGATGGCGGACGCGTTCTCCCGCGTGGACTTGTAGAAGGGCATCAGCTTGTAGATGTCACGGATGTAGCTCAGCCACTCCTTCTCCCGCCGCCGCGCGCCGCCAAAGCCCTTGGGCCAGGGCAGGCCGCCGTTGAGCGGCCCCATGACGAAGGGCACGCCCACCTTCTTGCACCGCGCCGCCAGCGTGCTGGGCGTGGTGGGGCTGATGGGCGTGTAGCGGTGCACCAGGTCGAACTCGCCCGCCTCGATGCGCGGCCCGAAGCGGCGCCAGAGCACCTCCTCGAAGTAGTAGTAGGGCAGCGCGCTCAGCGCGGTGGCCGTCGTCCAGCCCACCCCGGTGCGCCCCCGCAGCGCCTCGCCCACCTTGTCGAGCGGCTTCTCCACCGGCGTGGAGTCCAGCGCGGTGAACTGCGAGCCCTCCTGCACGCCCTGCTTGAGGATGTTCTCCCGGTTGCGGACGTGGGTGACCAGGTGCACGTCCGCCACCTCTGCCAGCGCGCGGTAGAGCGACCAGCCTTCGAGCGGGACGCTCACCCAGTCGGGGTTGCACAGCTCGGCAATCAGGAGGACGCGTGGGCGGGGAGCAGGCATACGTGCCACTCCATCTATCCCAACCCGCGCCGTGGATGTAGCCTCCTCCGGGTCTCGATGTACGCACCCCACCGGCCGCCCTACCTGCGCTACGGCGCGCTGCTCGCCTTCCTGGTGCTGGCCACCGTGGGCGGCGCCGTCATCCACCCCGTGGTCGCGCTGGCCCCCGTGCTGTGCCTGGGGGTGGTGTGGGTCATCCTGAAGGTGCCGGTGAAGTACCCGGTGCTGGTGGTGACCTGGCTCGTCCTGGCGGTGGACTACGTGCCGGAGCGGCCGCAGTCCGGCCTGTGGCCCTCACCGCTCCACCCCCTGGGCGAGCTGATGTTCGCGCAGCTCAGCTACATCACCAAAATCGGGGCGCTGCGCTTCCCGCTGGTGGACGTGCTCATCCTCGGGTTGATGGGGCTGGCGATGTACCGGCGGGTGACGAAGTCCACCATCGACCCGGTGCCGCTGCCCATGCCCCGGCCGCTCATCGCCGTGGTGGCGCTGTCCCTGGTCGCCATCCTCTGGATGGAGGTGCGCGGCATCGCCCGGGGCGGGGACATCAAGAACTCGCTGTGGCAATGGCACCAGGCCGCGATGATGCCCTTCATCGTGGCGATGTATCACTACGCCATGCGGGGCCCGGAGGACTGGCCCGCCTTCGCGAAGACCATCATCCTGGCCGGCCTCACCAAGTCCGCGGTGAGCACCTACTTCGCCATGGTGGTGGTGCACGAGCTGGGCGTGGAGGTGGAGTACACCACGTCCCACTCGGACTCGATGACGTTCGTCTTCGCCCTGCTGGTGGCGTCGATGCGCTTCATCGAGAAGCCCAAGGCCGCGCACGTGCTGCGCGGCCTGGCCATCATCGCCTTCATTGGCATTGGCATGATTTTCAATGACCGGCGCCTGGCCTATGTCAGCTTCGCCGGCTGTCTGCTGGCGGCCTTCCTCATCAACCCGTGGACGCCGCTGAAGCGGTTCCTGGTGCGGACGCTGCCCTTCTTCGCGCCCTTCGTCATCGTGTACATCGCGGCGGGGTGGAACTCCGGCTCGTCCGTCTTCGCGCCGGTGCAGACCATCCGGTCGCTGGTGGACGGCCAGGGCGGCGAAGGCAACCTGGACTACCGCGACATCGAGAACCTGGACATGATCGCCACGTGGGCCCAGTTCCCGATATTGGGCACCGGCTACGGGCACGAGTTCCTGGAGCCCATCCCGCTGCCGGACATCGCCTTCGTCTTCCCCCAGTACCGCTTCCACCCGCACAACTCGCTGCTGGGGCTGTTCGCGTTCGGCGGGATGCTGGGCTACACGGGCGTGTGGCTGTACCTGGCCGTCACCGTCTACCTGGTGGTGCGCGCGTACCACCGCGCCACGGAGTCGGAGTACCGCGCCGCCGCGCTCATCATCGTCGGGCTGGTGGCCACGTACATCAACCAGGTGTTCGGGGACATGGGCATCATCTCGTACATCTGCACGTTCCAGATATCGCTGGCCGTGGCCATGACGGGGAAGCTCGCCGTGCACACCGGCGCGTGGCCCATGCCGCACAGCCGGCTGCTGGGCCCCGCCCCCGCCGCGCCCGTGCCC
>NZ_JABXEO010000103.1:0-27222 GCF_013372585.1 Myxococcus sp. AM010 | reverse complement strand
GTCCAGCCCCTCATCCCACCCCTCCCGGCGCCGCCATGCCGCTCGCGCCCCGTGTACTCATACGGATGTACCGACCTGCCGACGGAGCAGCGCCTAAGCAGCCCGCGTGCCAGAGGTCGCACGCGGCGTGTTTCTCCTTAAGAGCGCCAACGAATTCGCCATTTCGGGTGCGCTGGATTCCCCGGCGGATCTGAAAAAATGCCCGGGTCGAGACGTGCCGTTCCCAACGGGAGGCTGTGAAAAGGACCGGGTTGCCCGTCCGGGGGCCTGTTCCTAGGTTTGCCCGCGCCAGGCTGTGGTTCGTGGAGGTGCGGCGTGTACTGGACGATGGGAATCATCCTGATGGTGTTGTGGGGGCTGGGGCTGACCACTGGCTCCACCGAGGGTTACTGGGTCCACCTGTTGCTGTTGTTCGCGATGGTGGCGTTCCTGCTGGCGGTGGTGTCTCAAGGCCGTCGGGCGGCGTCGGCGTGAGGCGCGGGGCGCCCGAGGTGATGGGGGTGGAGCTGCCGCGGGACTCCGTGGGCTTCACGCGCCGCGAGTGCCCGGAGTGTCAGCGGCCCTTCAAGACGCGTCCGGGGCCCATGGACTCGCGCGCGGTGCTGCACAAGCTCCTGGGCTTCTTTCCCTTCGAGAATGCCCACGAGTGCGTGGAGGGCGTTCCCGTCTGGGGCTGCCCGTACTGTGGCTACCGCGCGGAGGCGGATGCTTTTCTCACGCCCGCCCAGCAGGGGCACCTGGAGGCCGTGGCGCGCGGCTGGGCCAACCACGTGCGGTACGAGCAGCTGGCGCATGTGGCGCGCACGTTGGCCGTCAACCCCAGGCCGACCTTCGTGGCGGTGGAGCCGGAGGCGCTGCCGGGCCCCATGGAGCCAGAGCCGGATGAGCTGCTGCGAGTCATGCCCATGCTCTGCTGTGGCGAAGAGGTGAAGGTCGTCTGGGATTGGGACCAGGCACTCCACTGCTTCTCCTGCGGCGCGCGGCATGATCCGATGAGCGGCCGCCAGCAGGTGGAGCTGCGCTTCGTCTCCGAGTAGCGCCCGGGGTGGACGCGGGCGGGCGGTGACGGCAGGCTGGAGGGGACATGACGTGGGTCTCCCCCCGGGCCATGCTCGCGTGCCTGCTGTTGGCCGCGGGCGCCGCCGCCGCGCACGACGCCGACATCATTTATATTGAAGCGCACCGCGCCGGGCCCGAAGCGCCCGAGGTCCGTCAGCTGTTGACGATGACACCGCGGACGCTGGCCATGCTCCTGGCCGACGCGGACGGGGGCTCGCTCCTCACGCGGGCCGCGCTGGACGCGCGGCGTGACGCCATCGCCGCGAGCGTCTGGGACGCGATGCCGCTGGCTTCCGGAGGCTTGCCCTGCGCGCGGACCGCGCACGCCGCGGCGCCGCGCCAGTCCTTCGTGGAGCTGTCCGCCACCTTCACGTGTCCACCGGGCGGAATGCGCCAGCGCTTCCAGGTGCTGGCGCGGCTGCCGCCGGAGTACCGGGTGATCCTGGGCAGCGTGAGGGAAGGGGAGGTCCCGGGCGCAGTGTTCGCGGAGGCCGGGCGGCCGGAGGTGGACGTCCCGGAGGGCGGACGCGGCACGCCGCTCTTGAGCCGCTTCGCGGGCTGGGTGGGCCTGGGCATGCGCCACATCTTCGAGGGCGTGGACCACCTGGCCTTCCTGCTGGCCGTGCTGCTGGTGGGAGGCGGCTGGAAGCGGGTGTTGTTGCTGGTGACGTCCTTCACGGTGGCGCACTCGTTGACGCTGGGGGCCGCCGCGCTGGGGTGGGTGGTGTTGGACGGCGCCCAGGCCCGGTGGGTGGAGGCCGCCATCGCCGCGTCCATCATCTATGTGGCGGTGGAGAACCTGGTGCTGCGCGAGCACCGGCACCGGGTGCTCGTCACCTTCCTCTTCGGGCTGATCCACGGCTTCGGCTTCGCGGGCGTGCTGGCCGGCTACGGCCTGGGCGAGTCCGTGGTGACGGCGCTGCTGGGCTTCAACGTCGGCGTGGAGCTGGGGCAGGCGGTGGTGGTGGCGGTGCTGCTGCCCGTCCTCCGCATGGTCCAGCGCCGTCCGGCTTTGCACACGAGGGCCGTGAGGGGACTGTCCATCGGAATCCTCGCGGCTGGTGGGTACTGGATGGTTGAACGCGCCCTCGGTTGAATCCCTCGCGAGGCGTTCCTACGTTGGCGGATTGAAGGTAGGGAACAGGGGGACGTCGATGGGTGCGAGGCATACCCGGTTGGCCGCGGCGCTGGCCGCCGCGTGGGAGGCGGAGGTCGTCTCCGCCCGGCGGATGACGGCGCTGGCGGAGCGAATCGCGGATGCGAGGGTCCGGGCACGGCTGATGGTGTTGGCCGCGTTCTGCCGGGCTCACGCCTCGCGATTGCTCGCACGGCTGGCCGCGCTGGGCCGCGGTCCACTGCCGGTTCCTCCCGAGGACATCGAGCTGGATCCGGATACGTTGCTGGAGCTGCGCCGCGAGGGGGCCTTTGCCCGCGCGTCGGCCGCGCGCTACGAGACGACCGCGGAGCTGGCCCGTCAGCAGGCGGACCTCTCCTCCGCGTGGGTCTGCGAGCTGAACCGCACCGAGGAGCAGGACCGCTCCCGGGAGCTGCTGTCCCTGGCCGAAGGGGCCCTGGGGCCCGTGGTCCACGCCGACGCGCCGGCCAGCGCCGTCCCGGGTGACTCCTGAGGGAATGACACGGGTTTCTCGCTCTGCCGGTGACAGTGGCCGAGCATTGGGCGTAGAAATCCATTCATGGCGAAGGAGAGCTACAACGACCTCATCTTCCAGCTGGGCGACCTGGCGCGGGACAGGTTGCCGGGCAAGCCCACCTGCCCCCGTTCCATGGACCGCGTCTACCGCGCCGAAGAGGCCGTGGTGGCGCGCCGGGATGAACTGGCGGCGCTCGAGCAGGAGATGAACGACGAGGACGCGGCGTATTCGGACTTTCTCGCCGTTCAGGGCGAGGAGCGGGCGAAGCACGCCGCCATCGTCAAGAAGTGGAAGAAGGCGGTGGACGCCATCGACGGCAAGGTGAAGGACCTGCGCAAGACGCTCGCGTCTCGCAAGGCCGAACAGCGCTACGCCGAGGACGGCCTGCTCAAGCTCGAGAAGAAGATCAGCGACATGGAGCTGATCGGCGAGTCACCCGAGAAGATCGAACTGGCTCGCGGCAACCTCAAGAAGAACCGGCTCCAGCAGATGCGGGTCGGTCGGCAGTTGGAGGATCTGGAGTCCAACCTGGCCACCGCCCTCACGCCCGTGCCCGGCCAGCCCGGCGCGGCCGGCATCCTGGCGCACAAGCGCCTGCTGGAGATGGAGGACGAGGAGGAGGAGCGGAAGCTGGACCACGAGCACCGCATGGCGGAGCTCGACCAGGCAATCGCCGCCAAGGAGGAACAGGTCCAGGCCTCGGAGGATTATCTGGATCAAGCCCTGTTCCTCCTGGGCGAAGACGTGTATGCACAGCGCATCAACGATGCGCAGCTCGCACCGTTCTACCCGCGGTTGGATCGCGCGCAGTGAGAGAGGCATCCGCCCGTAGTGCTTGACGGCGGGGACCTGTCTGCTACATTGCGCCGCTTCCTGGCGACCGCGGGGACGCGTGCAGTCCAGGTCATTGAACTTATTGGGTTTTTCCGCGCCACCAGCGCGCTGGCAGTGAGGACGACGTGAAGGGTCTGATTGGCAAGAAGATCGGCATGACCCAGGTGTTCAACGATGAGGGCAACCTCGTCCCGGTCACGGTGATCGACGTGGGCACCTGCCAGGTCGTTGGCAAGCGCACCCCTGAGAAGGACAACTACTCGGCGGTGACGCTGGGCTATGGTGAGATCCGCGAGAAGATTCTCAACCTGGCTGAGCGGGGCTTCTTCAAGAAGGCCAACGCGCCTTACCGCCGCCACCTGAAGGAGTTCCGCGTCACGCCGGAGGAGGCCGCCTCCTTCAACGTGGGCGACGCCGTCAAGGCGGACATGTTCACCAAGGGCGAGCTGGTCGATGTGACCGGCGTCACCAAGGGTCGCGGTTTCGCCGGCGTCATGCGCCGCTGGAACTTCAAGGGTTCGCAGACGAAGACGCACGGTACGCACGAGTATCAGCGTCACCCGGGCGCCATCGGTCAGCGTAAGACGCCGGGCCGCGTGTACCCGAACAAGAAGATGCCCGGTCACTACGGCGTGGATCAGGTCACCACCCAGAACCTGACCGTGGTGGACGTGGACGTGGAGAAGGGCCTGGTGCTCGTGAAGGGTGCCGTCGCCGGCCACAACAACGGCGTCGTCTACATCCGCCCCAGCATCAAGGTGGCCATGCGCGCGCAGCACAAGGCCGCGCGCGGCGCGTAGTTCGCTGCTGAGCGTCTGAGCGCTCGAAACGCCCCGCTTCCGGGCCCGATTCGTCGGGCATCCGGGCGGGGCGTTTGTCTTGCGGGGTAGGGAGGCGCGCGGTTTCCGCGGGTGGGCAGGTGTCCGCCCCGCGTGACGACCCGCCTGCCTGCTTCATCACGTCCCGTGCCACGGCATGCCCCGGAAACGTTGACCGGTGGGCGTCCGGTGGGGGCGACCGTGAAAAGAATTCCGACTCCTGTCCATCTCGGCTTGTCGGTCGTGGAAGCCGTGCGCACCTCCAGGCACCACGAAGGAGTCTCAAGCGTCAGGTGACGCGGACTCCGTGGCTCGGGGAGTTCCTTGTGCTCCCGCTCATGGCGGCCCACCCCACGGGCCGGGCAGGATTATGATCGCACGCACGCTCTGCGTCTTTGCTTCGTTGGCCGTCTCGCTGGCGGCGCCGGTTGCCGCGGCACAGGATGACGAGAACGTCCTGGACAACGTCGTCGTCCGCAACCGGCTGTACGAGCCGGGCGGCAAGTTGGAGGTGTCCTTCGGCGTCGGTCTGCCGCTGCAGACGCACCTGACGGCGCACTACGTCTTCAACGCCGGCGTGGCCTACAACCTCTTCGACACCTTCGCGGTGGAGGCGCGGGCCGGCTACGCGGCCAGCCGTCACACGGGCCTGGCGCGCTCCATCTCCGAGAGCTTCCTCAACCGTGAGGACAAGCGCGTCACCGACGAGCTGGAAGACCTCTGGCAGATGAACCTGCACGGGGTGGCCGGCGTCCGCTGGGCGCCCATCTACGGGAAGCTCAGCCTGTTGTCCGACCTGCCGGCCCACTTCCAGGCCTATGTCTGGGGCGGCGGTGGGCTGGGCTCGTTCAAGCGCAACTCCGTCATCCAGTGCACGCAGGTGGTGAACCGCGACCTGGGCATCTGTGACAACCGCACGTCGGTGGATGATCGCGGCTCGGCCACCCAGGACTTCTGGGTGAATGAGTCGCGAGTCGCCCCGGTGGTGTCCGCGGCGGTGGGCTTCCGCTTCTTCATCCGGGACACGCACGGCGTGCGCCTGGAGCTGCGCGACTGGGTCTTCCGGGACAACTACCGCGTCAACCTGATGCGGGATGCGTGGGAGGCGGGGCAGGCGACGGGTGAGCCCGCACGCAGCCCTGGCCTCACGCACCTGGTGCAGTTCGACCTTGGCTACACCTTCTCCTTCTAGGTCCACCTGACTATGCGACCGTTCCTGTCCCTCGCGCTCCTTGTCGCCACGGCCCCACAGGCCGCGCCGCGCGTCCCGGCTCCGGCCTTCGCGCTGGCGCAGGTCCAGCAAGTGCCCGCGCCCGGTGCGGAGACGTCCGTGCCGCCACCGTCCGCGCCGCCGCAGTCGTTTCCGGAGGCTCCTGTCGGCCCTTCGTCCCGGCCCGAGCCGCGGGTGCCCGCCGAGGCCGCCGAAGCGTCCGCGCCGCCCGCGGGTGTCCGCTCCAACGCGGCCCCGGCGCAGGGCACCGACGAGGTTCCCGCCAGCGAGCCTTCCCGTGTGGCCGCCCCCGCGCCGGAGCCCGCTACCGAGCCCACGCCCACCGTGGAGACGGACTCCGCGCCCGCGGCGACGGGCGTGGCCGGGCAGGAGGCGCCGCCGGTTCCCGATGACGCGCCGGTGCTGGCGTCCGACGACCTGGACTCCGATGCGCCGCGCACGACGGACGCGCGGCAGCAGCGGCTGGTGAACGGCGCGCCGCTCTACAACCCCAACGTGTCGGTGCACATCGTCCAGAAGAAGCGCTTCGCGGACGAGGGCCGTCACGAGCTGACGGTGTACCCGGCCACGGTGCAGGTGAACGGGAAGTACACCCACCACGCGGGCACGGCGGCGCACTACACCTACCACCTGCAGGAGAACTTCGCCCTCCAGGTAATGGGCCAGTACAACTGGTATTCGAACGAGAGCGCCTTCAACCTGGAGCTCATCGACAAGGTCCGCGAGCAGGCGCAGGCGGCCTCGTCGCTGCTGCTGGTGTGGGGCGCGCACGCGGGCGTGGAGGTGACGCCGCTCTACGGCAAGTTCGCCTTCCTCAACAACTCGCTCGCGCAGTTCAGCGTGGTGCTCAGCGGCGGCGCGGGCGTCGGCTCCACGCGCCACCTCATCCGCCCCGAGGTGACGAACGAGGTGGAGGGCGAGTCGTTCCGGGTGCCCGCGCGCTTCGGTGACACCGGCACCAAGTTCATGGGCTCGGTGGGGGGGGGCTTCCGGCTCCAGTTCGGCGAGTCGTATGCGCTGCGCGTGGAGGTGCGGGACCTCATCTACACCGCGCGCGTGGACCGGGTGGACGGCTGCAACCTGGCGGACTTCGAGGCGCTGGAAGCGGCGCGTTCCGCCAACCAGGACTTCGCCTCGCTGAACCTGAGCGGCAGCTGCCGCTACGAGAAGTTCGACGGCGTCGACCCGAAGACGCGGAAGAACTACCGCGAGGACATCATCCTGGGCCGCGACCTGGTGGCCGAGCCGTCCTCGGACGTCCTCAACAACGTGAGCTTCTACGCCGGCTTCTCTGTCCTCTTCTGATGCGCAAGAAGGCCCGAACCGCCATGAAACGACTGCTCAGCCTCTTCGTCGCCCTGGCGCCGCTCGCGGTGTCCGCCCAGCCTGATTCGGGTGGCTACAACCGCGCGCTGGCCGCCTTCAACGCCGGTGACATGGACACCGCCGCGCCCCTCTTCTTCGAGCTCGCGGAGCGCGCCTCCGACGCGGAGGTGAAGGGCAAGGCGGAGTACTTCCTCGGACAGGCCCTGGCCCAGAAGGGCCTGCCCGTCGCCGCCTTCATCACCTATGCGGCCATCGTCAACGCCGGGCCCTCGCACCCCTCGTACCTGCAGGCGGTGGAGGGACTGGTGGACATGCAGCAGCAGCTGGATGAGCACAACCTCATCCCCAGCATCCTCGCCCAGGCCTACACCGACGACGTGCGCGACCGCTGGGTGACGCTGCCCAAGGAGGTGCTCGCGCGCATCAACTACCTGGTGGGCACGGTGAGCCAGCGCAAGAGCCGCTTCGAGGAGGCGCGCGCGCTGCTGGAGGCGGTGCCCCAGGACAGCCGCGTGTACGCGAAGTCGCGCTACCTGCTCGGCGTGGTGCTGGCGGACCCGCGCTTCCCGGGCCGTCCCGGCGAGTCCTCCGTGCTGGACAAGGACGCGCTGGCCGCCTTCAACGCGGTGCTGGCCGCGAAGGAGGGGCAGCTGGACCTGCGCGCCACGCAGCACCTGGCGCTCATCGCCCTGGGCCGACTCCACTACCGCCGCGGCGAGTACGCCGACGCCAGCGCCGCCTATGAGCGGGTGCCGCGCTACTCGCGCTACTGGGACCAGGCCCTCTTCGAGAACGGCTTCGCGCGCTTCCAGAACGAGGACTTCGGCGGAGCGCTCGGCAGCCTCCAGGCGCTGCACGCGCCGCAGTTCACCGGGGCCTTCCAGCCCGAGTCGTGGATCCTCAAGGCGACCGTTTATTACTACTCGTGCCTCTACGACGAGGTGAAGACGACGCTGGCGGCCTTCGACGAGCTCTACGGCCCCATGGAGACCCAGCTGGAGCCGTTCACCGGGGAGGACGTGCCGCTGGTGCAGTCCTTCAACCTGGTGGCGGCGGAGAACCGCCGGCTGCCGCGCCCGGTGTACCTGTGGCTGCGCAACAACGAGCGCATCCGTGAGGTGATGCGGATGCTGGAGCGCGTGGACAACGAGAAGCGTGCACTGGCGAACGGACGCTGGCGAGGCACGCCGCTGGCGGCGCAGTCCACCGCGTCGCTCGAGGAGATACGCGGGACGCTGCTGCAGGTGGGCGGCACGCTGGCGCAGCGCCGCATCCGTGAGGCAGCGGACAATCTGCGGACCTTCTCCGACCAGGCGGAAATCATCCGCGTGCAGACGGCATTGGATGAGAAGGACTTGCTGCAGGCCGGCGTGGACCAGAAGGCGCTGCTGAAGGGGCAGTCGCTGTATCGCCCGAAGATGCCGGGCGCGGCCTGGAACTACTGGAAGTTCCAGGGCGAGTTCTGGATCGACGAGATTGGCTACTACCAATACACGCTGAAGCGTGGCTGCCCGGCCAAGACGGCTGAACAGCTGCCGTAGGCTCCCCGGCGCCGCTGTCACGCCTGCACCTGTCTTGAGGGGCCTCCTCCACGCGACGCCGCGTGGAGGCGGCCCCTTCGTCGTTGTTGACAGTGCGCAAGCACCGCTCCACCGCCACTTCTCAATCCAGAAGTGCGCATCTACTTTCCGTCGTCCCTCGTCAGTGGGTGCTGGATTGCCCGCATGCCGGGTCGGCTTCACGGCAGGAGCTCGCATGAAGGTGGTTCTTCGTTTCGGTGCGCTGGCGGTGGGCGCGGTGCTCATCACCGGCGGGGTGGGAGAGGCGGCGGAAACGCAGGCCCGCAAGGGGGGAAAGAAGCCCGCCGCGGCGTCCGCGTCGAAGATCTCCGGTGCGTCCAGCAAGGCGGGGGGGAAGAAGAAGGCCGCGAAGGCCCAGGCCGACCGCAAGGCAGCGGAGAAGGCGCCGCCGCCAGGGGTCGCGCCGGAGGACGTGCGGCAGGGCCCCGCGCGTGTCCGGCCCGCGGCGGCGAAGTTCGCGGAGCTTCCCCGCATCCCGGACGCCAGACGGGACGCGCTGGCGGACAAGAAGCGCGACGAGGCCATCGCCGCCTTCAAGCGCCTCATCCCCAAGCTGCGGGACGGCAATCCGCAGAAGGCGGAGATGCTCTACCGCCTGTCGGAGCTCTACTGGGAGAAGTCGAAGTACCTCTACGAGTTGGAGATGTCGCGCTTCCTCGCGGCGGAGAAGGAATACGACGCGTCCGTGGCGCGCGGTGAGAAGGTGGCGGCGCCCAAGCAGGACCACGCGGGCAGCGAGCGCTACCGCACGGAGACGATGGGCATCTACGAGGACATCCTCCGCGCGTACCCGGACTATCCGCAGCGCGACGAGGTCCTCTTCTCCATGGGGTACAACTACTATGAGCTGGGACGCCGCGAGGACGCGGTGGCCCGCTACGAGGAGTTGATCCGCGACTTCCCCTCGTCGCAGTTCGTGCCGGACGCGTACATCCAGCTCGGCAACCACTACTTCGAGAACAACAAGCTCATCCCCGCGAAGCAGAACTACGAGAAGGCGCGGGACTCGGGCGTGCCGAAGATCTACGCCTACGCCGTCTACAAGCTGTCCTGGTGTGACTACAACACCGGCGACTACGAGCCAGGCCTGAAGAAGCTCCACGAGGTGGTGGACTACGCCTCGAAGAGCCCCGAGCTGGGCGACCTGCGCACCGAGGCGCTCAATGACCTGACCGTCTTCTACGTCCAACTGGACCAGCCGAAGCAGGCCATTTCCTACTTCAAGGAGAAGGCGCCAGCGCAGCGCGTGGGCCGCCTGTTGGCCAAGACGGCCGCGGGCCTGGTGGACGCGGGACACTTCGACAGCGCCATCCTCACGTACCGCACGCTCGTGGATGACGAGCCCATGGGCGCCAACGCGCCGGAGTACCAGCAGGCCATCGTCCGCGCCCATGAGGGGCTCCGCCAGCGCCAGCAGGTCCGGAAGGAGATGAAGCGGATGGTGGACCTCTACAGCCCCGGTGGCCAGTGGTGGCAGGCCAACGAGGACAAGACGACCGTCCTGCGCAACGCCTTCAACGTCACCGAGGAGGCCATGCGCGTCATGGTCACCGAGTACCACCAGGAGGCGCAGAAGACGCGCCAGGTGGAGACCTACCGGCTGGCGCGTGACATCTACAAGCAGTACGTGGATGCGTTCGCCTCCAACGCGAACCCGGACTTCGTGGCGGACTCCGCCTTCAACCTCCGCTTCTTCTACGCGGAGATCCTCTGGGCGCTGGAGGAGTGGGAGGCGGCCGCGGCCGAGTACGACGCCGTGGTGGCCTTCCAGATTCCGGACCGCGACACCGCGCGCGAGGTCTCCAACGAGACGTACCGCAAGAGCGCCTCGTACAACGCCATCCTCGCCTACGACAAGCTGGTGAAGATTGAGCGCGGTCAGCTCGCCAGGAGCGACCTGCGCGCTGGCCAGAAGGTCGACGAGAAGAAGGACAAGGGCGACGTCGCCAAGCAGAAGATCGTCAAGCGCGACGCGAAGGACCGTCAGGAAGAGGCGCTCACGAAGTTCGAGGACCGGCTGGTCGCCGCGTGCGACGTCTACGTGAAGCTGTATCCGAACACGCAGGACGAAATCGACCTGCGCTACCAGGCCGCCGTCATCCTCTATGACCGCAGCCACTTCGTGGACGCGGCCCGACGGTTCGGCGAAATCATCGAGAAGTTCCCCGAGGAGCGCCGCTCGCGCGACGCGGCCGACCTCACCATGTACGTGCTGGAGAGCCGCGAGGAGTGGCTCGAGCTGAACACGCTGTCGAAGAAGTTCCTGGAGAACAAGAAGCTCTCCAAGCCTGGAACGGACTTCGCCGTGCGCGTCAGCCGCGTCGTCGAAGGCAGCCAGTACAAGTGGGTGGACGAGGTCGTCTACAAGCAGGAGAAGAACCCGAGGAAGGCCGCCGAGGAGTTCCTCCGCTTCGTGTCCGAGTTCCCCAAGTCGGAGAACGCGGACCGCGCGCTCACCTACGTGATGATCATCGCGCAGGAGGCGGGCGAAATCGACAAGGGCCTGGCCGCGGGCGAGCGCTTCCTCAAGGAGTACCCGCGCAGCCCCTTCGAGCTGAAGGCGCGCTACTCGCTGGCGGGCCTCTACGAGAAGGTCGCCGAGTACCGGAAGGCCGCCGTCATGGCGGAGTCCTTCGTGGCCAGCTACGACGCCGCGATGAAGGCGGACGCCGCCAACGGCAAGCGCAAGGCGACGAAGACGACCGCCAAGGCGCACGTCCCACCGGGCGCCGAGGACGCGGAGTCCAAGCATCAGCGGCTCTCCGCCGAGCGCAAGGCGCTGCTGGACGAGGCTGGTGGCTGGGTGGCGGACGCGCAGTTCAACGCGGGCGTCTGGTGGGAAGGCGCCGGTGAGCCGCAGAAGGCCGTGGCCGCCTACAACACGTACGTCTCCCGCTTCAAGGACCGCAAGGACGTGCCGCAGGTGGCCTTCGCGGCGGCGCTCGCGTGGGAGAAGGAGAAGAAGTGGAGCGAGGCGGCCCGGGCCTTCGGCGTGTTCGCGGAGACGTACGGCCGTGACTCGCGCTCCACCTCCGCGCAGGTGTACCAGGCCCGCTACCACGAGCTGCTGGCGTACGAGCAACTGAAGAACGCGCGCGAGCAGGAGCGCGTGCAGGGCGTGCTGGTGCGGGCGTGGAACCGGCTGCCGGAGAGCGCGCGCAAGGACACGGCGGTGCTCAATGCCTACGGCCACGCGCGCTTCCTGTCGCTGGAGCCGGCGTGGAGGCGCTACACGGGCATCCGCTTCTCGCGGGTGAACACCATCCGCCGGGACCTGGCGGCGAAGCAGAAGGAGATTCTGCGGCTGGAGAAGGAGTACCTCGCCGTCCTGTCCACCGGCTCCGGTGACTGGGGCATCGCGGCGCTCACGCGCATCGGGCTGGCCTACGCCGACTTCGCGCGCAACATCATGGACTCGCCGGACCCGTCGGGGCTCGACGAGGAGCAGCTCGCCATGTACCGCGGCGAGCTGGAGAACCTGGCGCTGCCGCTGGAGGACAAGGCCTCCGAGGCCCTGGAGAAGGCGCTGGAGAAGGCCTACGAGCTGGGGGTCTACAGCCCGTGGACCCTGGCCGCGCAGGACCAGGTGAACCGCCTGCGTCCGGGCGCCTACGCGCAGGTGCGGCAGGTGAACTACCGCGGCAGTGACACGCTCGTCCGGTCGGACCTGGTGCGCGTGCTGGAAGGCGCCACCGCGACGACGCCAGTCCCGGCGGACTCGTCGAAGCCTTCGGATGACGAGGCGCAGGCACCCACGGCGGCGCGCGGGGAGGTGCTGCGATGAAGCCGTTTCGCATGGACTCCTTTCAGGTTGGGGTGGGGAAGACGCAGATGACCTGGTTCCGTTCGCTCCTCGTCGGCTCGCTGGCCTTCACGGCGGCGTGCGCGTCGGGGCCTCAGAAGAAGCAGACCGCAGTGCCGGAGGTGACGCCGCCCGCGGCGCAGCGGCCCGCGCCGAAGCCGGTGACGCCGCCCACGCAGAAGTCAGGCAGCGCGGAGTCCGCCTTCGCGGCGGCGCTCCAGTCCTATGAAGCGGGGGACCTGGACGGTGCGCGCAAGGGCTTCGAGGCGGTGGTGGCGGTGCTGCCGCAGAGCCTCAACGCGCAGTTCAACCTGGGCGTCATCGCCGAGCGCCAGGGCCGCCCGGATGACGCGCGCGTGGCCTACGAGAAGGTCCTCCTGCTGGACCCGGCGCATGTGCCCTCGGTGGTCAACCTGGGCGTCATGTACCGGGAGCAGGGGCGGCTGGACGAAGCCATCGCCTTGTTCGAGCGGGCGCTGAAGACGCCTGGACGCGAGTACGACGCGTCGCTGCTCAACAGCCTGTCCATCACCTATCGCGTCGCCGGAAAGCTGGACGAGTCCGAGGCCGCCGCGCGCCGCGTGCTGGTGCGCAACAAGGACAACCCGGGGGCGTACAAGAACCTGGCGCACGTGGCCTACGCGCGGGAGAAGTACCGGCTGGCGGAGCTGCTGGCTGGTAACGCGCGCAAGCACTCGGAGAAGGATCCGGCGCTCTACAACCTGCTGGGCATGGTCTACCTGAAGCTGGACGACCGGGCGCGCGCGCTGGTGCAGTTCCAGAAGGCCATCTCCCTGGACGCGAAGTTCACCCCGGGCTACCTCAACCTGGGCGCCCTGGCGTTGAGCTACCGCGACTACGTGGGCGCCGAGCGCTCCTTCGGCAAGGCCGCGGAGCTGGAGCCGGGCTCGCCGGACGTGACGCTGTACCTGGCCTGGGCGCTGGACGGACAGAAGGGGCGCGATCCGAAGAAGGGGCTGGCCGCGGGTGAGGCGTTCGAGAAGGTGCTGGCCACCCGCGCGGACCTCCCGGAGGCCGTGTGCGGCGCGGGCTGGGCGTATGCGTCGGACCGCGCGGGCTGGCAGAAGGCCATCACGTTCCTGGACCGCTGCAAGGGGCTGGAGACGACGTCCGACAATGACAAGCAGATGATTGCCGCCAAGGTCAAGGGCCTGGAGAACATGCTCAAGGCACCGGCGCCCGAGGCCGCGCCCGCCACCGCTGAAGGTGAAGGCGCTCCGGCGGATGAGGCCATCGGCGGCGGTGGTGCGCAGCCCGCGCAGGGCACGGATGCGATGCCCGCGGACGACGCGACGGGTGGCGCAGGCACCCAGCCCGGGGATGACGCGATGGGGGGCACCGGTTCCGAGCCCACTCCGGACGGCGCTCCGGCGGGGGATACCACGGGCGGGGAAGCTACGCCCGCGGGCGAGTAGCGCGGCTGCCCTTGGAAGCGAGACGCAGGACTCCGCGGCGTTGCCACTCACGGAAGTGGCAACGCCGTCTTCGCGACAGGGGCCGGTGCGAGCCAGCTGGCGCTCGCCAGCCCCGTGGGCGGAGGTGAGGTTGGACAGGCGTCCGGGGCATCACCCCAGCGGGCAGGCTGGAGTTCTGGCGAAGAGGGACGGAACTTTTTTCCTCTCTCCAGGCTGCAACATCCGGATGAGTCGGCGAGCTCCCCTGGATTCAAGGACTTGAGGTTGGATCGCGCTGTGCATTGGGAGGTTGGGCATGAGGCGACTCGTATCAGCGGTGGTGGTGCTGGGCCTGTGGGCGGCGCCCTCGGTGGCGATGGCGCAGGAGTCGAGAGACACGGTGAAGGTCATCCAGGAGGAGGACCGCACCGTGTTCCGGAAGAAGACGGTCATCGACTTCACGGACGTCGCGGTGGAAGGCGAGCTCACGAAGCCCGAGGGCTCGTACCTGCTCCACCGGAAGAAGACGGACTTCCAGAGCCTCATCAAGGTCCGGGACAACTTCGATCCAGAGTTACAGAAGTCAGTCGACAACCTCTAGCGGCAGCGGGCGGCGGCAGTCGTTCTAAGGGCGGAAGGGAAGAGGGAAAATCCTCATGGCGGCGGCGAAGAACAACGGCTTGACGCTTCGGATCACCGGGCCGGATGGCTCCACGGCGGAAGCCGTGTCGGAGGCCGAGAGCGTCATTGTGGGGTCGGGCGCTCAGGCAGCAGTGAAGATTCAGGACCCGCGGGTCTCGAATCTCCATGTGATGCTGAAGGTGGACAAGGATGGCTCGGTGACGGCCATCGACCTGGGCAGTGAGGGCGGCACGGAGGTGCGGGGACAGCGGCTCGTCCTGCCCACGGCGCTCAACCCCGGGGATGTGTTGATGGTGGGCGGCAGCCGGGTGGAGGTGCTCTTCGGGGCGCCCCAGCCCGAGCGTCCGCTTCCCGCGGGTGCGCGGGTGGCGGGGCCGGTGTTCCAGGGGCGGGTGGCCACGCCACCGCCGCCGCCGCGTGGCATGCAGACGCAGACGCGCGCGGACCTGCCGAACCTGGTGCCCGCGCCGCCGCCGCCCATGCGCCAGGTGTCCACGGCGCTGGGCAACCGCGTGGAGCGGGTGGCCTCTCCCGGCGTGCTTCCGGTCGAGCCGCCCCGGCAGGCGCCTCCGGGGCTCCAGCCTCGCACGACGCCCTCCACGGCGCGGACGCCCACGCCGAACACGGCCACGACGCGGCGGACGGTGGCGCCACACCTCCAGGAGCCACTGCCTCCCGAGGCCAGGCCCACGCCCGAGGCGCGTGTCCTCCAGGTCGCGCTGCTGTGGGGCGACACCATGCTGGAGGTCCAGCACTTCAAGGACGGCGTGCCCGTCACCATCGGCGAGGCGAAGAAGAACTTCTTCAACGTCTTCGCGCCGTCGGTGGGCACGCGCCACGTGCTGGCCGTCAGCAAGAAGGACGGGCTGGAGGTGCGCGCTCCCGCGGGCTCGCGCACCTTCGTCACCAACCAGGGCAACGTGCGCACCAAGGACGCGCTGCGGGCCGCGGGCGCGCTCTCCGGTCAGGCCGGTGACGCCGCCGAGCAGCGCTTCACCCTGGGCCTGCATGACCGGGTGGAGGTGTCGCTGGGCACGGTGTCCTTCGTCGCGCGCTACGTGAAGCCGTCTCCGGTCATCACCGCCGCGTCGCTGAAGGACTCCGACTTCACGTTCTTCAAGATCACCAGCATCTGCATGCTGGCGGGCCTGGCGGTGGTGCTGGCCATGGTGCTGACGCCGCGCCAGGAGCTGCCGCGAAGCGCGGACATCTTCGAGTCCCAGCAGCGCGTGGCGAAGCTCCTCATCACCCCGCAGAAGAAGCTGGAGGCGAAGAAGCTCCAGCTGTCCGCGCCGGAAGAGGGCGCCAAGGCGAAGGACGAGGAGGGCAAGTTCGGCAAGGAGGAGGCGAAGCAGCAGGAAGCGGCGCCCTCCAAGCCCGGCACGCCCGTGGTGGACAGGAGCAAGAAGGAGAAGGACCGTCAGGCGGTGGGCAAGGCCGGCCTGTTGGGCGCCTTCAAGGGCATGAAGGGCGGGGCGTCGGACGTGTTCGGCCCCGGCGGCTTCGGCACTGGCATCAACGACGCGCTGGGCGGCCTCAAGGGCGGCGCGGCCATGGGTGACGCGCAGGGCGTCGGCGGCCTGGGCTCGCGTGGCACCGGCAAGGGCGCTGGTGGCACCGCGCTGGGCATCGGTGGCCTCGGGACGCAGGGCACCGGCCGTGGCACGGGCGGCTCTGGCGGCATCGACCTGGGCGGCCGTGGCAAGTCCATCACCAAGGTCATCCCCGGCAAGACGACGGTGGTGGGCGGCCTGGACAAGGACGTCATCGCCAAGGTCATCCGGCGGCACCAGGGGGAGATCAAGTACTGCTACGAGTCGGAGCTGAACAAGGACCCGAGCCTCGCGGGCAAGGTGGCGGTGGCCTTCGTCATCGACCCCACGGGCGCGGTGTCCGACGCGACTGTCTCCGAGACGACGCTGAACAGCGCCGCGGCGGAGCGCTGCATGCTGTCGCGAATCCGCCGCTGGAAGTTCCCGGAGCCCAAGGGCGGCGGCGTGGTGTCGGTGACGTACCCCTGGCTCTTCTCGCCCGCGGGCGGGTGAGCGGCGGTCGCGGCCCGTGAAGGACCCGAGTGGCGTGGACGAAACGGTCCACGCCACTTTCGTTTTTTCCCCACTGCCGGTTCCGTGGGGGCGTCATTAACGTCTGCGCCGCTCCCGCGTTGCGCTGGGAGGGCACGTCTGTCGGGAGGACCCGTGAAGAAGTCTCAGCTGATTGCCGCGCTCGCGCTGCTGTCGTCTCCGGCTCTTGCGGCCACGCCACCGGAGGGGGTGGAGTTCCAGCCGCGCCGCGGCTTCTTCACCGAGACGGACATTGGTGTGTTCTTCACCGTGGGCGGTGAGAACGTCTACTCCAACGCCCAGACGTACCTTCAGCTCGGCGTGGGGTATGACCTCACGGAGAAGCTGTCGCTGGGGGCGCACTTCGGGCTCGGCTCATCCGCGCAGAACTGCTTCGCGGGCTACCTGCCCGGCACGGAGACGTGCGCGCTGTCGGACAACTTCACCATGGCCTTCTTCAACGCGTCGGTGGCGTACCACGTGCGCGTCATGGACCGGCTGTTCCTCACGCCCAAGGTGGTGGCGGGCTACACGCGGTTGGACCCAGCGCCCGTGGACCCCGGCGCGGGCGACCCGGGACGCGCCGTCAGCGCGCCCAACGCGGGCCTGGGCTTCGGCGTGGAGTACGCCACGGGCATGGACCACTTCTCCGTCGGCGCGGACCTGCTGGCCCGCTACATCATCGGGCCCAACATCACCTCCTTCGCCGTGTTTCCGAAGGTGAAGTACACGTTCTGAGCGCGGACGGACGAAGGGCCCGCCCCCGACATGGTGGGAACGGGCCCTCGGCGCTTGAGTCGGGCGCGGAGGCCTAGTCGGCCGCGCGCTCCTCGCGCTTGCGGTCACGCTCGGCGCGGTAGCGGTCGCCCACCGCCAGCGCCCGCTTGCGCATGCGGATGGACTTGGGCGTCACCTCGACCAGCTCGTCGTCGGCGATCCACTCCAGCGCCTTCTCCAGCCCCATCTCACGCGGCGGGGTGAGGATGACGTTCTCGTCGCGGCCGGAGGCCCGGATGTTGGTGAGCTTCTTCTCGCGGCAGCAGTTCACGTTCAGCTCGGACGCGTGCGAGTGCTCGCCGATGATCATGCCCTCGTACACCGTGGTGCTGGCGCCGATGAACAGCGAGCCACGCTCCTGGATGCTGAAGAGCGCGTAGGGCACGGTGTCGCCCAGGCGGTCGGAGACGATGGCGCCGTTCTGACGCTTGGGGATGTAGCCGAACCACGGCTCGAAGCCGTCGAACTGGCTGCTCATGATGCCCTCGCCACGGGTGATGGTGAGGAACTCCGAGCGGAAGCCGATGAGGCCGCGCGCGGGGATGCGGAACTGGAGCCGGGTGCGGCCCGAGCCCAGGCTGCCCATGTCCACCATGCGGCCCTTGCGGGGCCCCAGGCGCTCCGTCACGGCGCCCACGCTGTTCTCCGGCACGTCGCAGAAGAGCAGCTCCATGGGCTCGTGCACCTGGCCGTCCACCACCTTGGTGATGGGCTCCGGGTTGGAGGCCGTCAGCTCGTAGCCTTCGCGGCGCATGTTCTCGATGATGACCGCCAGGGCGAGCTCGCCACGGCCCACCACGCGGAACGCGTCCGGCGTCTCGGTGTCCTCCACGCGGACGGCCACGTTGCGGTAGGCCTCGCGGTAGAGGCGCTCACGCAGGTTGCGGGAGGTGACGAACTTGCCTTCCTTGCCCGCCAGCGGCCCGTCGTTGACCTTGAAGATCATCATCATCGTGGGCTCGTCCACGGTGATGCGGGGCAGGGCCACCGGCTTCTCGGCGTCGGCGATGGTGTCGCCGATGGAGATCTCCTCGATGCCCGCGATGGAGACGATTTCACCCGGCCCCGCGTCCGGAATCTCCACCCGCTTCAGGCCGGAGAAGCCGTACAGCTTGACGATCTTCCCCGGCTGCACCTTGCCGCCCTCTCGGCAGACGGAGACGGGCATGTTGGCGGTGATGCGGCCGGCCTGCACGCGGCCCACGGCCAGACGGCCGACGTAGTCGTCGTAGTCCAGGTTGGCGACGAGCAGCTGCAGCGTCGTCTCGTCCGACTTCGGCGGAGGCGGGATGTGGTTGATGATGGCGTCGTACAGGGGCTCCAGCGTCTTGCCGGGCACGTCCAGGTCCGTGGACGCCTGACCCTGGCGGGCGACGGTGTAGAGGACGGGCATCTCCAGCTGCTTCTCATCCGCGCCCAGGTCGATGTAGAGCGAGTACACGAGGTCCAGCACGTCCTTCGCGCGGGCGTCCTGGCGGTCGATCTTGTTGATGACCAGCACCGTCTTCAGGCCCATGGCCAGGGCCTTGCTGAGCACGAAGCGCGTCTGGGGCAGGGGACCTTCGGCGGCGTCCACCAGCAGGATGACGCCATCAACGAGGCGCAGCCCGCGCTCCACCTCACCACCGAAGTCGGCGTGACCCGGGGTGTCGATGATGTTGATCTGCATGCCCTTGTAGTTGACCGCGGTGTTCTTCGCGAGAATGGTGATGCCCTTCTCGCGCTCGAGGTCGTTGGAGTCCATCACCCGTTCGGCGACGTGCTCGTTGCTTCGGAAGGTGCCCGCCTGCCGAAGCAGGTGATCGACGAGCGTGGTCTTGCCATGGTCAACGTGGGCGACGATGGCGACGTTACGGATGTTTTCGCGAGGAATCATACGAACCGAACTGTGATGGAAGGTGGGGTACGCCCGAGGAGGTCGGGGCTTCCGAACCCCACCGGAACCCGGAAGGCGGGCGCTTATATGCCGCGAGTGCGTCCCCTGCAATGCAGCCGGAAGTCCAGCATCCGGGCGGGCGGGTTTTCACTCCTGCCACCCATGAACAACACCAGGGCGTCGGCACCTTCCAACGGGCATTTGCGCCCGCTCAATGGTCTGGGAGAGGACTCACCGCCGGTGTAGGTGAAGGGGAGAGGGCGGCGGTACGCACGTTCAGTCGCTCCCGGAGGAAGCGCTCGACGCGGGCCTCGACCCGCCCTGGAGCTTCGAGTGGGGCGGTGTGGGTGCCGTCGGGGATGAGGTCCAGCTCGGCGCCCGGAATCCGGGCGGCCATCTCCTCGGAGATCCAACCGGGTGTGAACTTGTCCTGGCCGCCCGCCACCACCAGGGTGGGGACGTCCACGTGGGGCAGGTGGTCCCACGCGTTGTGCTCCGCCATGGACTCCAGGGTGCGCACGAAGACGACGGGGTCCATCCGGGCCAGGTGGTCGAAGTAGGGGGCCAGGTCGTTCCGGGCGATGCGCTCCCGGTTCATCTCCAGGGTGATGGCCAGCTGCACGGCCAGCTCCGTGCGCAGCACCGTGTGGATGATGCGAGCGGACTGCCCCGGGTAGCGCTCCACCACGCGGCGGATGAGCGGGAACGCCCGCTTGAGCGCGGTGGAGTCGTGGAAGGTGTCCAGCGGGTTGCCGTAGCTGCCACACACCAGGACGAGCCCGCACACGCGCTGGGCGTAGCGGCGCTGGAACTCCAGCGCCACCTGGACGCCCATGGAGTGTCCGAAGAGGACGGCGCGCTCCATCCCCACGGCGTCCAGCGTCCGCCGCAAGTCGTCGCAGGTGTACAGCATGCCGATGCGCGAGCGGTCCGCGGGGACGGTGGAGCGGCCGTGGCCCCGGTAGTGCCAGCGCAGCACGCGGTGGTTCCGGACCAGGTAGGGCGCCAGGTACTTCCAGGCGAAGCCGTCACAGCCCAGGCCGTCACAGAGGACCATGCCCGGGAGGCCGTCTCCCTGGACCTGGTAGTACAGCTCCGCGCCGTCCGGGACGCGCAGGCGGTCCTGGTGGAAGTACCGCGTGCCGGGGCTCATGCGTCGCCCAGCTCCGCCTCGTCCTCGGGCAGGCCCTTGTCCAGGCCGTAGCGGGAGATCTTCAGGATGAGGTTGGAGCGGCTGATGCCCAGCTCGCGCGCCAGCCGGCTCTTGTTGTAGCGCGTGCGCATCAGTCCCTGCTGAATCATCTCCCGCTCCAGTGCCTCCACGGCCTCGTGCAGCTTGCCGTGGGCGCGCGGAGAGATGAAGGGGCCTCCGCCGGGCAACACGGCGTCGCGGATGCGGCTGGAGATGAGTTCGGCGGGAATGGACTCCAGCTCGCCCCCCAGCACGAGCAGGCGTTCGATTTCGTTCTCCAGCTCGCGGATGTTCCCTGGCCACGCGTAGGCGCCCAGGATGGCCAGGGCCTCCGCGTCCAGCCCGCGCGCGCGCTGGCCCTCGCGGTGGTGCTTGCGCAGGAAGTGGTCGATGAGGACGGGCATGTCGTCGCGCCGCTCCCGCAGGGGCGGCAGCTGCACGCGGATGACGTTGATGCGGTAGTAGAGGTCCTCGCGGAACTCACCCCGCTTCACCAGCTCGCCCAGGTCCTTGTGGGTGGCGGCGATGACGCGGACGTTGACCTCCTTGAGCTGCGTGCCACCCACGGGCAGGAAGGTGCCCTCCTGGAGCACGCGCAGGAGCTTCACCTGCAGCGCGGCGGACATGTCGCCCACCTCGTCCAGGAAGAAGGTGCCGGTGTCGGCGACCTCGAAGAGGCCCTTCTTGTCGCGCAGCGCGCCGGTGAAGGCGCCGCGGGTGTGGCCAAAGAGGGCGCTCTCCAGCAGGTTGTCGTTGAAGGCGGAGCAGTTCTGCACCACGAAGGGCTGCTGCGCGCGCGGGCCGCTGAGGTGGATGGCGCGGGCCACCAGCTCCTTGCCGGTGCCGGACTCGCCGTTGATGAGGACGGTGGAGTCGGAGTTGGCCACCTTCTCCATCAACCGGAACACCTCCATCATGGGCCCGGAGCGCCCGATGATCTTCTCGAAGCGGTAGCGTTCATTCAGCTCGCGGGACAGGACGGGCGCGCCGTCCTCCTGGCGGGAGGCCTCCGCCGCTTCGTGGTTGGCGATCTCATTCGCCGCGCACTCGAGCAGATCGGACAGCTTGCTCAGGTCGGCGCCGTCCAGGACGGGGACCTGCTCGCTCAACCCGTCCAGCGCCGCGTGCGGCGGGGCGAACTGGCGCACCTTCGACTTGAGGACGTCCGCTTCCCGCGCGTCAAGCGGCTGGCGGGCAAAGCCCTCGACGAAGAGGAAGCCCTCGTACTCGTTGGCGATGTAGAGGGGCGCGCCCACGATGGTGAAGTTGAGGTGGCAGTCGTGGATGAGCGAGCGGCGCACCTTCTTGTTGGCCTTGAACTTCTCGTTCAGCACCCGGACGGACTGGCCGCAGCGCCGCATGCCCTCTTTCGAGGTCAGGGCGACGCGGCAGAGGGCGTTCGGCGGCGAGCTGAATTCCCCGCGCTGCCACTCACGCACCACGCCGTGGCGGTCCGCGAACGTCAGCTCGACCTGCCACCACTTGCGGATGACATCCCTGAGCATGATGATGGTGTGCAGGTTCAGATGCTTCCCGTAGTCCATCCCCACCTCCGTCGCGTCTCCCCACGCTCCGGAGCAGGGGACGCCGGGCCTGGCGGCAGCCAGATTCCCGGCCTCTCATACCTCATGAATGGGCATTGTCCGCACCCCCCTCTCCCGTGACTACCTCCCCTTACACCCGCGGTGAAGCCGGGCATGGCCACGAGCATGACCACGACGGTCATGGCCACCATCATCATCACGGCCATGGGCACGGACATGGGCACGGTCCCCGGAAGGGCGGACTGGCGGAGGAGCGGAAGAAGGACAAGCGCCGGCTCATCTTCGCCCTGGTGCTGACGGCCACCATCGCGCTGGCGGAGGCGGTGGGCGGTTGGCTGACGAACTCGCTGGCCCTGATGTCCGACGCGGGCCACATGCTGACGGACGTGTCCGCGCTGGCGCTGAGCCTGGTGGCGCTGTGGTTCGCGGGCAAGCCGGCGGACGTGAAGAAGACGTACGGCTACTACCGGATGGAGATCCTCAGCGCGCTGCTCAACGGCGTGCTGCTGATGGGCATCACCGGCTTCATCCTCTATGAGGCGTGGGAGCGGGTGCGCTCGCCGGCGCCGGTGGACATTGGCCCCATGGCCATCGTGGCCGGGGTGGGCCTGCTGGCCAACCTGGGCGCGCTGGGGTTTTTGCACAGCTCCCACTCCATGAACGTGCGCGGGGCCTTCCTGCACGTGCTGGGGGACACGCTGTCGTCGGTGGGCGTGCTCGTGGGCGCGGGCATCATGGCGTACACGGGCTGGTACGTCGTGGACCCCATCATCTCGGTGGTCATCTCGCTCGTCATCGTCGTTGGCGCGGTGCGGCTGGTGCGCGACGCGGTGGACGTGCTGATGGAGGCGGTGCCGGCGCACGTGGACCTGGCGCAGATCAAGGAGCTGATGCTGCGCGCGCAGGGCGTCACGGCGGTGCATGACCTGCACGTGTGGACCATCTCCAGCGGCGTCTACGCGCTGTCCGCGCACCTGGTGGTGCAGGACCCCATGGTCTGCAACAACGACGAGATTCTCTCAGCGGTGAAGCACGACCTGTACGACCGCTTCGGAATCGACCACACCACGATTCAAATCGAGAGCGAGACCTACGCCCACCTGGGTGAGGTCCACTGACGGTCCTCGGGCCCCGGGGGCGTGCCCCAGCGGACGCTCCTGACAGCTTCACCTTGCCTCGGGCGGCGCGGGCGGATGATTCTCCACGCTCCATGAACGTGCTGGACAAGGTGCTGACGTTACGGCCGGGGAACACGGTGGCGCGAGTAGGCGCGGGCTCGCGCGTGCCGCTGCTCAATCCCCGGGAGCTGCTGCGTGCCCTGGCGGAGGCGCCGGTGGCGCTGCCGTGTCTGCCGGTCCAGGCGAAGGGCGCCTTGCCAGGGCTGCTGCGCGCGGCCCGGTCGGAGGATGCCGTGCTGGGGCTGGCCTGCCCACACCCCCTGTCGGACCGTGGAGCGCCCGAGCGCTTCGTCGTGGCCGCGCATCAGGCCGCCGCCGAGGCCGAACACGCGCGGCCGCTGTTCCTCCAGGCCGGGCCCATCCGGGTGGCCCGGGCGGACGCGGACACGCTGGACGCCCTGAAGGACGGCATCTACCGCGTGGTGGACGCCGGCTTCTCGCTGGTGTCGTTGGACCTGTCCCGGCTGGACTCCTATGAGGCCGTGGAGGCCGTGAATGCCCTGGTGGCGCCGGTGACCGAGCGCGAGCTGGCGCTGGAGCTGACGGGACCGGCCGCCTCGGGTGGGTTCGTGGACGCGTACCGGACGCTGCTGGAGGGCCTCAGGCAGTGGAAGGTGCCGGTGGACTTCGTCCGGGTGCCGGAGTTCGCGCTGGGCGAGGGCGAGCCGGACGTGCGGCTGCTGCGGAGCCTGGTGGAGCTGGCCTCGGAGTACGACGCCGTGCTGTCGGTGGGCGAGGCGGGCGCGGCCCTTGCCGGTGGGCTGCCCACGTACGTGGCGGCGGGCGTGCGCAAGGTGGACTGCGTGGGCGGCTTCGAGCGGCTCGCATTGGGAGCGTGGCCCCCGGACGTCCGCGCCAGCGTGGAGGACAAGGCCATGGCCGCCGGACTGCCCGCAGGCCAGCTGCTGAGCGTGCTGGAGGAGCAGCTGCCGCCGCTGGACGCCGCCGCGCGGGAGAAGCTGGAGGCCCTGTCCTTCATGGAGGCCACCGAGGTCCTGGCCGCGCTGGGGGCCACGCGCACGGGTCAGGCGTCGCTGCGCTTCCTGGCGGAGAAGCGGGGCGACTGAGGCCGGAGCGGTGTAGAAGGGGCCCCATGCGAATCGTCGCCGGCACCGCCAAGGGCCGCGCCCTGGCCGGCCCCAAGTCCTCGTCCCTTCACATCCGCCCCACGGCCGACCGCGTCCGGGAGACGCTCTTCAACGTGCTGGGTCAGTTCCTGGACGGCCAGCGGGTGCTGGACCTCTACGCCGGCACCGGCGCGCTCGGCCTGGAGGCCGTGTCTCGCGGCGCGGGGCAGGCGGTGCTGGTGGACCAGGACCGCGAGGCGCTCACCCTCTGCCGCGAGAATGCGCGGGCCGTGGGGCTCGCCGGGCAGGTGGAGGTGCTGTCCGCGCCGGTGGCCCGGGCGCTGGAGACGCTGAAACGGCGCGGCGACCGCTTCGAGCTCATCTTCGCGGACCCGCCATACGCCGCGCGCGTGGTGGAGACGGTGCTGGACGGCGTCGTGGCCGCCGGGCTGTTGACGCCCTCCGGCATGGTGGTGGTGGAGCACGACAAGCGCGAGGCGGCCCCGGACACACATGCCGGGCTTACCCGGGAAGACCAGCGCCGCTTCGGGGACACGTTGGTGAGCTTCTATCGGGCGCCGTGAGCAGTCCTTGACCGGCTCCCGGGGGCATCCGAGACTTCCAGGCACATGCCGGTCGCCATCTATCCTGGTTCTTTTGATCCGCTCACCAACGGGCACCTGAGCCTCATTCAGCGCAGCCTGAAGATGTTCGATCGGCTCATCGTGGCCATCGCGGTGAACCCGAAGAAGACACCGCTCTTCACCGAGGACGAGCGGCGCGCGTTGATTCGCGAGGCCGTCCAGGACGACCGGGTGGAGGTCGACGCCTTCCACGGCCTGCTGGTGGACTACGTGCGCCGCCGCAACGTGGGCGTCATCGTCCGCGGGCTGCGGGCGGTGTCGGACTTCGAATACGAGTTCCAGCTCGCGAACATGAACCGCAAGCTGGCGCCCGACGTGGAGACCGTCTTCATGATGACGGGGGAGGACTACTTCTACATCTCCTCCAACCTGGTCCGGGAGGTGGCCTCCTTCGGGGGGGACGTCACCGGGCTGGTGCCGCCCAACGTGCACGAAGGTTTGAAGGCGAAGTTCGCTGGAAGGAAGTAGCGGGCAGGCCCCTTGTCCGGCGTGGCGCTCCGCGTTAGGCATGGGACATGAAACTCGCTCGCCGGCTCCAGGCCATCAAGCCGTCTCCGACGCTCGCTCTCAACTCGCGCGCCAAGGCGCTCGCCGCCAAGGGTGTGGATGTGGTGGTCCTGGCCGCGGGAGAGCCGGACTTCGACACGCCGGACTACGTGAAGCAGGCCGCGGTGGAGGCGCTGCGCGCGGGCTTCACCAAGTACACCGCCACCAACGGCATCCTGGAGCTGCGCGAGGCCATCTGCGCCAAGCTCGAGCGGGACAACGGGCTGCGCTACACGCCGGACCAGGTGCTGGTCACGTCCGGTGGCAAGCAGGCCCTCTACAACTTCTGCCAGGCGGCGCTGGAGGAGGGTGACGAGGTCATCATCTTCGCGCCCTTCTGGGTCAGCTACCCGGACATGGTGCGGCTGGCGGGCGCCACGCCCGTCATCGTCCCCACGCGCGAGGAGGACGGCTTCGCGCCGGACCCGGACGCCATCCGCCGCGCGCTCACGCCGCGCACGCGCGCCGTCATCATCAACAGCCCGGGCAATCCCACCGGCGCCGTCTATTCGCGCGCGGCGCTGGAGCGCATCGCGGAGGTGCTGCGGCCCCACGACTGCCTCATCGTCACGGACGACATCTACGAGAAGCTGCTCTTCACCGACGAGCGCCTGGGCATCAGCGACGTGGCGCCGGACCTGGTGCCGCGGCTGGTGGTCGTGAACGGCATGAGCAAGGCGTACTCCATGACGGGCTGGCGCCTGGGCTACATCGCCGGGCCCAAGCCGTTGGTGGCCGCCATGCAGATGGTGCAGGACCAGTCCACGTCCAACGCCTCGTCCATTGGGCAGAAGGCCGCGCTGGCGGCGCTGCAAGGGCCGCCGGACACCCTCACCGCCATGGTGAAGGAGTACCGCGAGCGCCGTGACTTCTTCGTCGCGGGGCTGAACGCGCTGGACGGCGTGCGCTGCCGGATGCCGGAGGGCGCCTTCTACGCCTTCGCGGACGTGCGGGGCCTGCTGGGCCGCTCGTACAAGGGCAAGCCGGTGACGTCCGCGATGCAGCTGTCGGAGATCCTGCTCGAGGACTTCCGCGTCGCCGCCGTGCCTGGCGAGCCGTTCGGCGCGGACGGCTACGTGCGCATGAGCTTCGTCACCTCGCGTGAGGTGCTGCAGAAGGGCCTTGCCCGCCTGGGTGAACTGGTCAAGGCCCTGAGCTGACCGCTCAGTCCGTGTAGGCGAAGGCGCGGAACTCGTCGCGGTATTGGCGGTAGACGAGGACGGCGGGGCGGCCGGAGAGGTTGCCCACGGCCGTCCACACGTCCTTGGGGTTGCGCAGATCCAACCCCAGCCGCGCGGGCGCCTTGCCGTACTTCTTCTCCATGGCCTCCAGCGGCATCACCTCCACGTCATACAGGGTGATGAGGTCCGTGCGCTTCAGCCGCAGCTGCTTCACCCATGCCGACACCAGCTCCTCCGGCGTGGCGTAGCGCTCCGCCTCCAGGCTGAACGGGTAGAGCAGCTCGTTCGAGGCCGTGCGCACGTCCCCCGTCAGCAGCGACTGGAAGAGGAAGCGCGCGTCCGCCTGGATGTCCCGGTGGATCTGCTCCTCGGGCGACAGCGGCGGCGTGTCCGGGACGGGCTCGCGCTGCAAGTCCAGGATTCCGGCAGGCAGGTTGACCGGCGGTGCGCCCGCGTGGGGCGGCGTGGGCGCCGCGCGAGTCGAATCAGCGGCGGTTGCCGGCTGCTGCGCGGCGGGGGCCCCGGACTTCCTGGGCGCGGCAACGGCCTTTTCCGCGGCTGCCCCGGGTGATGCGGTGGGCTCGGCCTTCTTGGCGGCGGCGGTGCCTGCCTTCTTGGCGGGCGCTTCAGCGGCAGCCGGCGCAGCGGGCGCTTCAGCGGCCGGAGGCGCCGCGGGGGCCTCGGCCGTCTTGGGCGCGGCTTCGGCCTGCTTGGGCGCTGCTGCCTCGGCCGCCTTGGGCGCGGCTTCGGCCTGCTTGGGCGCTGCCTCGGGCGTGGGCTCCGCGGGCGTGGGGG
>NZ_JABXEO010000102.1:0-27501 GCF_013372585.1 Myxococcus sp. AM010 | reverse complement strand
TCGGACAACACCTGTCCGCCCGCCCGCGCCCACAAGGCCCCCAACGTGCTCTTCCCCGCGCCCGAGTGCCCCGTGAAGAGCGCGGCCCGGCCCTGGTGCGCCACCGCCACGCCGTGCACCAGCAGCCCGCCACGCCGAGCCAGCGCCCGGGCAAGCATCACCTTCAGCACCGTCTCCACGGGGAAGCGCCCCGGCCCCTCCACGTGCGCCTGGAGGCCGTCAGCGGACAGGGTCGCGTCGTAGTCCTCGCCGGCCAGGCGCAGCGCGCCGTCCTCCCCGCGGAGGACTCGGGGCAGCTCGCGAGTGGCTGGAGCAGGACGCGCCTGGGCGGGGGCCACGGCCACGAGCCGAGCCACCTCACCATCCTGTCGCGCTGGGGACACCACGAACCGGGAGAACATGCGCCGGAGCGAGTCTCGCAGGCCTGCCTCGCCGACTTCCACCACGCCGGTCCAACCAGCGATTCGCAGGCAGAGGGCCGCGGCCGCCAAGGGGCCTCCCGGCGGGAGGCTCAGGGGATGCACTCCGACTCACCAGGAATCTGGCACTGGGAAATCTGCGCGAGTGCCACGAAGGGCTGCTCCCAGAGAATGACCGGCGGCTCATAGGCGGGGCCGGCGGCGGGAGGGGGCGTCGTCTGGAAGGCGTCCGAAGTCATGGCGAGTGCGAGCGAGGAAGAAGGGACGTTCTTCAAGGGAAAGGGACTGGGAACGCGCAGATGCGGCCATCTTCCGAGCCCACGTGGAGGCGGCTCACCGTGTGGTCGATGGTGGGAGTCCCGATACGCTGCGCACCCCCAATCGAGACCTGACCGGAGTCGGCGCCATCCAGCAGCTCCAACTGGTGGACCTGTCCGTCGGAGCTGCCAACGTAGAAGCGCGCGGCGCCATTCCGGTTGAAGGAGAAGGTGCCGGAGGGAGACGCAATCGGCGTGCTCCACCGGAGCACCGGCGGCGACTGGGCGGGCCCCGAGACGTCGTACAGCGCCACCTGGCCGGCCGCGAGGCTGGCCACGAAGCCCGCGCCCTGGGGCCGAACGAAGCTGGTGAAGGCAGGCGTGTTCGGCGCCGGGCGCGAGGCGACGGGCAGGCTCCACGCGAGCTGCGCCGTGGCGGCGTCGACGCCGTGCACGAAGCCGTCGCTGTCCGTCACCAGGATCAGGTTGCTGTACGCGTTGCGGACCAGGCTCAGCTCCACGTCGCCCACCGGGAGCTGGCCCAGCACCTGGCCCGTCAGCGTGTTCAGCACCCGGAGCGTGTCCGGCGAGCCCGCGTGCGCCCGCGTCGCCACGAAGAGCCGGTTGGTGGTGTAGTCCACCACCATGCCTCCCGCCACCATGCCCAGGTTTCCAGGCTGGTAGCTCCAGACCAGCGCGCCGGTGGCGGCATTCAGGGCCACCACCCGGTTGCGCGAGGCGTCCGCCAGCCGCGTGGCGAAGAAGACGAGGTCGCGGTTGGGGTGTGCGGCCCGGAACGCGGCGTTCGCGTAGTCGAAGAGCTGCGTGACGGGGAACGACTGGATGGTGCCAATGGGCTGGCCGCCGTTGTCCCACCGCCACAGCACCTGGCCGGTGGCGGCGTTGAGCGCGCTGGCCACGCCACCCTGGTCGCCCACGAGGAGGTACTGCCCGGACAGGCCATGCAGGGGCACCACCGGGAAGCGGCTGCCGATGAGGCCCGCCAGCGGGCGAGGCCGCCACCGCTCCGCGCCATCCGCCGACGGGTTGGTGACATGGGTGAGGTTGGCGACGACGGAGTCGTTGAAGGCGCTGAAGATGCCCGTGCCCAGCTCGGTGATGGGCTGCTGCGAGGCATTCAGGCCCACCGAGTAGCACCACAGCGGCGCGGCGCCCACGCGTGCCCGAGGCGTGGCCACCAGGGCCTCCGACGTGGGCTGGTTGCCCGGCGAGTACCACCGCAGGTCATCCGAGTTGAAGACGCGGTAGTAGTACGTGGTGCCGTTGGTGACGGACGTATCGGTGAACGTCGTGGTGGCGCCCACGTCGTCCGCGTACACCACCTGTGCGTTGCCCAGGTGCGCCCCCACCGCGTAGGTCAACCCTTGCGTCGGCGATAGGTTCGGCGGCGCGCCCTCCGCGCGAAGCACCAGCACCCCCCCGTGCACCGCCGGGTTGTCCCAGGTGAGCGTCACGCTGCCATCACGCGCCACGCCCGTGAGGCGGTTGACGTCGGGCACGGTGCCCTGCACCAGCGTCATGGGGGTTTCGACGCGAATCTGCGGCCCGCCGTAGTCATCGATGAGGTGGAAGCGATGACGGAACGTGGTGGGCCCGGACAACGACGCACCCGACCCGAAGTTGGAATACACCACCGTGAAGGAGCGCTCGCCGTTGACCGGGATGCCCGTGGCGTTCGTCGACTCCCAGGTGATGCCCGTGGTGTTGTTGGACGCCATGATCCACCCGGAGGGCGTCCCCAGCACGCCAGCGATGTTGAAGTAGTTGAGCGCGGGCCGCAGCAGCCGGACCTCATACAGCGGCATGGGGCCCCGGTTCTGGATGGTGTAGACGATGGACCGGTTCGTGGAGTTGGCGGCCACCGCGCGGATGTTCGTCCGCACGCGGTGCAACACGATGCGCCCCTGGTTCGAATCCACCAGGTCCGACGTCACGGCGGCGCCGTTGCGCGTGGCATCCACCTGCCCCCGGAACCGGTAGCTCGCGAACTGGGACCCCGTCAGCCGGTACGTCCAGACGAAGTGCGCTGAGGCGCCCGGGTCCAGCCGGGGAACGCTCGCGGGCCCAGGCCCCGACTCGAGCGCCGCCGCCGCCGAGCCGTCGAACACGGGCGCCCTCGGCGTCACGTTCAGGAACGTGTCCGTCGAAGACGGGTTGGTCACCGTGAGCCGCACGCGCACAATCTCATTGTTGAACGCGTCGTCGGTGTCCACGTCCATGGCCACCGGGAGCGCGCCCACGTTGACCATCCGCGTGTCCACCACGGGCGACCGGGTGTTCCCGTTCCCGCTGACGCCCTGCACCTGCGCCACCAGCGTCCCGGCCGAGCCCGTCCGCGCGAGCGCGGCGTAGACGCCCGCGTTCCCGCTGGAGATGTTCGAGCGGAACGACGCCGGCTCGACGTCCACCACCTGGAAGGTGACGGCGCCCGCCCCCGTGGAGGGCCCTTCAATCGTGCTGTTGTTCTGGGGAGGCGTCGTCCGGTTCTCCACCACCATCCGTGCGTCGACGTCGCCACCCACGCCCAGCACCCGGGGCCGCACGTCCACCTGGGTGTACAGGCCGGAGCGAATCCAGCTGGCGGCAGTGGTCGTCACCGACGTGGTGAAGTCCCCGCCCGCACACGTGTCACGCGCGAGCGTCTGCCCCGCCACGAAGCGCTCGTTGGTCTGGTCTCTGTTCGACGTCGGCGGAACCACGCGGAGGACGAACCGGGCCGTTTCGCCCTGCCCCAGGCCGTAATCGCCGCTCCCACCGCAGGAGTCCGAATTGTAGAAGATGACCCACCGCTCATTGGCGATGTAGTCCACCGTCCAGCCCGGGGGTGGGATGGATGCGAGCGGGATGTAGCCAGTGGGCAGCGCGAACCACACCTCGTTGATGCGCCGGAACTGCGGCGACCCGCTAGAGGTGTTGTTGCGGACGTCGACCGTCAGCTCGGAGGCTTCGTCCATCACCACCCGCGCGCGGGTGTCGCCACCCTGCGGCTGCGTGGTCAAGACGAAGGTCCGGGACGTCGTCTGCGCCCACCCCAGCGAGGGCGCCAGGAGCGCGGCGGCGGCAATGAGGGGAATGGAGAACGGACGCATGAATGGAGCCCTCACGGATCCAGAGTGAAGGAAGCCGCCGTCAGCGGCGCCCCATCGAGGAAGAACCGGGCCTGCCACGTCCCGCTCATGCCGGACGTCGCCACGGCGGTGCCGGCCACGGGCAGGGAGAAGCGCACCGTGCGCGACTCGTCCACGCGCGAATCCACCTCCGCCGAGCGCCGCTCATACGGCAGCCCGGAAGGCGGCACGAACTCCACGGACACGGTGTGCCGGCCACGCACGCCGCTCACCGTCAGGTCCACGTTCACCTGCGCCACCGACAGCGCGCCCCGGCCGCCCGCTCCCAGGTCCATGACGGTGGCCGACCCCCGCGGCACCACCGCTGGCGGGGGCGGAGGCACTTCTGGCTCATCCACCGGCGCGGGCGGCGGCCGGGCCTCCGAACCCTCGCGCGGTGGCAACACGTCCGTGGGCGCCACCGGCGCCTGGGCCGGGGGCGCGTGGACGGGGGCACGAGGCGCCACGCCTTCCGTGCACGAGGCCAGCATCACCGCCGCCGCCAGGAGCGCCAAACGCGTCCGCATCACCGTGCCTCCTCCAGCTCGTCGATGAGCCCCAGCCGGGTCAGCTCCGAGAAGAACGTGAGCGTGTCGATCAGCACCTGCTCCACGTCCCACCCATGACGCTGGGCCACCTGCTCCACCAGGGCCCGCGCCGTGCGCGTCCCGTCGCACAGCTTCCAGATTTCAATGGCCGTTCCGTTGAGCCCACGCAGGGTGTTGCCCTCGGCGTCCAGGATGATGAAGTCCGAGCCGAAGCGTTGACCGGAGACGCCCTCGCGCCAGCGCGGCGCATGGTCCGCCGCGAATGCCTTGCTCATCGCGCACCTCCCCGGCCCAGCAGCGCCGCCAGGCGCCACTTCACGGCCACCCGCAGGCGGCCCAGCCACCGGGGCCCCCGGTCCCACCCCGTCTCCAGGACGACGCCGCCCCGGCGCACGCGGCGCACCCGCCCCAGCACCCGTGACGACGCCAGCGGAGGATCCTCCTGAAGTGAGTTGTCGCCACGCAGCGCCACCGCCTCGGCGTCCCACCGCCGCAGCCGGTGCAGCACCAGGGCATGATCAAAGCGCGCCAGCAGGACGTCACCAGGCCGCGGCGCCCCCTCCAGCGGCTCCACGCCGGCATGGTCGCCCGAGCGCAGCGACGGCCACATGCTGTCCCCGTGGACGGGGACCCAGCTCAGGGCCGGAGGCACAACAGGGACGGAAGTGTCGCGCGGCATCGCAGGCCAGTCTAGCCGACCCGACCCGCGCCCGCGAGTTCCCACCGCCCCGATAACTCAGCGTTTATCAGGGGTTACGCGCCTGCCTCAGTTTCTCAGACTTAGCAAGAGCCACCTGGAATACTGTTCTGGACCCCACAGCGCCCTATGCCGGGACAGCCTTCCGCTCCCGCACCACCCTGGCGACCTCGTCGAGCGCGACGGGGATGGGCTCCCCGCCGGCCATGGGCTTCAGCTTCGCCTGGCCACTGGTGCGCTCGGCCTCGCCCAGCACCAGGGTGAAGTCCGCGCTGCTCTTGTCCGCGCGCTTCATCTGGCTCTTGAGGCTGCCGCCGCGGGTATCGAACTCCACGCGCAGGCCCTCGCGGCGCAGGCGGCTGGCCAGCACCAGGGCGGCGTCGTGTGAGCCCGCGTCCGCCACCGCGACGAAGACGTCCGGCCGCGCGGCGAACTGCTGGCCGCTCTCCTTCAGGAGCAGCACCAGCCGGTCCAGGCCACAGGCGAAGCCCACCGCGGGCGCGTCCGGCCCGCCCAGGCTCTTCACCAGCTTGTCATAGCGGCCACCGCCGCCCACGGTGCTGGCGGTGCCCAGCGCGGGGTGCGAGGCGACGAACTCGAAGACGGTGCGCGTGTAGTAGTCCAACCCACGCACCATTCGCGGATTCACGACGTGCCGGACGCCCAGCGCCGTCAGCTTCCGCTGCACGTCGTCGAAGTGCGCGCGGCACGGCTCGCACAGGGTCTCCAGCACATTGGGGCCGGCCGCGGCGATGGCCTGGCACTTCTCGTTCTTGCAGTCCAGGACGCGCAGGGGGTTCTTCTCCATGCGCTTCTGGCAGTCCCCGCACAGCTCCTCGCGGTGGGCCTGGAGATACTCCACCAGCTTCGCGTGGTACGTGGGCCGGCAGGCCTCGTCCCCCAGCGAGTTGATGTTCAAGGTGATGTCCTTGAGCCCCAGCCGCTCCAGGAACTGCATCACCATGTCCATCATCTCGACGTCCTGGGCGGCCTCCTTCGCGCCGTAGGCCTCCGCGCCGATTTGATAGAACTGCCGATAGCGGCCCGTCTTCATCCGCTCGTAGCGGAACATGGGCCCCATGTAGAACCAGCGGGTGAGCGGCTCCTGATTGGCGACGGAGTGCTCGATGTACGCGCGGGCCGCGGGCGCGGTGCCCTCCGGGCGCAGGGACAGGCTGCGGTCCGCCTTGTCGTTGAAGGTGTACATCTCCTTCCCGACGATGTCGGTCTCCTCGCCCACGCTGCGCACGAACAGGGCGGTGTCCTCCACCATGGGCGTGCGGAGCTCACCGTAGCCGAAGCGGCCGAACAGCTCGCGGGCCAGCCCCTCCACGTGCTGCCAGATCTCAATCTCCCCGGGGAGGAGATCGTTCATGCCCTTGACGCCCGCGACCTTCTGGCTCACGCGATGACTCCGATTCGCTTGCCCAGCCGCACCACGGCCTCCTCCTGGAGGCTCTCATCCCAGGTGACGCGCTTGGGCTCGAACAGGAGGATGACGGTGGAGCCCATCTCGAAGCGGCCCAGCTCCCCACCCTTCTCCACCGGCATGGCCGCGCCGTAGCGGTGCACCTTGCCGGGCTGCCCGGTGTGCGTCGTCACCTCGTCGTAGGCCGCCTTGATGCGCGACACGCACGTGGCGCCCACCTTCACCACGGCGCACTTGCCCGCCACGGTGTCCAGGTACGTCACCAGCCGCTCGTTGACGCAGAACAGGGACTGCTTGTTCTTCACCGACGCGGGGTTCACCGGCCAGAACTCGCCGGGGATGTACGCGTAGCCCGTAATCGTGCCGCCCAGCGGGGCGTGGATGCGGTGGTAGTCGCGCGGCGACAGGTAGATGGTCGTCCAGGCGCCACCGTGAAACGGCCTGGCGGCCTCGGCGTCTCCCAGCAGCTCGTCCACCGTGTACTCGATGCCCTTGGCCTGCAGGCAACGCCCGTGGTCCGAATAGCCCACCTGCGACACGCGGCCGTCCACCGGGGACACCACCACCTTCTCCCCCGCGTCCACCGGACGCAGGCCGGGCTTCAGGCCCCGGGTGAAGAACTGGGCGAAGGTCGGGTAGTGGTCGAAGGAGTGCTCGGCCTCCTCCATGTCCACGTCGTAGGCCTTGGCGAAGGCGCGCATCGCGGCCTGGTGCACCGGCGCGGGCACGGGCAGGCGCGTGGCCATCCCCACCACGGAAGAGAGCGCGGACTTGGGCAACACCTGCATCAACTTCATGAAAGTCTGGTCGTTCATATCGGCGAATCGGTGCTAGCGACCGGCGTCGGTCGCGGGTGCCGGACCGCCGTCGGGACTGACGGGGACGGTCTGCACGGCGCTCTTGGGTAACAGCGTGAGGACCTTCCCCGCTTCAATCAGGAGGAAGGCGTCCTGATGCTGGGGGTACTCCAGGCGGCAGGCGGTGCGGTCGGCGAGCTGCCAGGTCTCCCGCATGCCACGCCCCTGCACGTCGATGGGGGTGCCCCGCTGGAAGCACCCCCGGAAGCCCGCCACCAGCTCGGACGCGGCCGTGCCAGCCTGGGGACCGCCAGCACCGGCGTCCGGAGGCCCGGCGTCCGGTGCTTCCGCCGGAGCCGCGGGACGCGCCGGCTCCTCGGTGGACGGCGCGGTGTAGGAGCCCGGCGGCAGCTCCCGCGCGCTGGCCACGGCCTCATCCCGCTCGCTGGCGGCCGTCGCCATCCGCTGCCGTCCGTCCTTGATGCGCTGGAGCAGCTCGCGGGCGCCCTCGGCGTCCAGGCTGTCCGCGGGGACGCGCTGGAGCTGCGCCTCGATCTCCCCCACCCGCGGATCCAGGAAGGCGTCGTCCAGCTTCTGCGCGTACAGCTCGCGGAAGCGGCGGGCGGCCTCCTCGTACTCGGCGGAGGGCGCGGGAGGCTCGCGGCGGCAGGCGGTGGGCGCCAGCGTGAGCAGCACTGCGGAGACGACGCCCACGAGGGGCCTGAGGGACGCTCGGAGGACCAGGGTGCGCACGACACGGGTTTATGTCATTTCCCCGCGCCTGTCCGCCTTTTGTGCCCCGGAAGCGCGCCTCAGACGCCCAGGAACAGCCGCTTGCCGAAGTTCAGCGCCAGGTCCGCGTCGAAGATCTTCTGCGCCGACGTCTCGATGTCGTACTCGACGCGGACGTACTCCACCGTGCGCGCGTCCGTGTCGCAGATGACGAAGCACGCCCGGTTGTCGTAGTCGCGCGGCTGGCCCACGCTGCCCACGGAGATGATGTACTTGTAGCCCCGGCGGATGCCGAACTTCTGGGCCACCACGTCGTTCACCTCGCCATTGCCAATGGCGAAGGCGCGGCACAGGTGGCTGTGGCCAATGAAGGTCACCTCCGGCAGCTCCGCCACGTAGGGCGTCAGCTCCCGGGCCTGCTCCAGCGCGAAGATGTACTCGTACGCCTTCGGGTCAACCGGCGAGCCATGGCAGAAGCCCACGTCGCCAATCCGGTACGTGTACGGGAGGCTGCGCAGCCAGGCCATGTTCTCATCGGTGAGGACGTTGGCGGACCAGTCCAGCGCGTGCCGGGCGGCGTCGTAGTAGTACGAGTAGTCCATCCGCCCCGCCACCGCCGCGTCGTGGTTGCCCAGGAGCGTCACCTCCGCCACCGAGCGCACCAGCTCACAACACGGGTTGGGCGACGCCCCGTAACCGACGATGTCCCCCAGCGAGACGAACCTGTCCACCTTCTGGTGCTCGGCGACGCGGAGCACCTCGGTGAGCGCCTCGATGTTGGAGTGGATGTCGGAGATGACGGCGATACGCATGCGGGGCCTCGGTCCGGTGGCGTGGGCTCAACCCGCCCAGCCGGCCTTCACCTGGTTCTGCTGCTGCTGCGAAATCATCTGGCGAAGCCGTCCCAGGGTATCGCTGTCCAGGGACTCGAAACGCAACCCCATGCCCGCGGGGAGCGCTCGTTCCTCCGCCTCCCGGAGCCACACCACCGTGGCCTGGGCCTGGATGTCCTGGTGGCCCGCGGGAGACAGCTTCACCACCGTCCGCGCCCCTCGGGCCAGGGGCGTGCTCGTGCGGAGGAACAGGCCTCCCTCGCTCAAATTCGAGATTCGCGCGTAGAGCGTGACGTTGTCACCCTCGCACCAGCACCGAAGCTGGGTGGGAATCCGCGTGGACTTTCGGTTTTCGCTCAACCCGGAACCTTCTTCCGTCACCCGAATCCGCAGCCTAGGGACGGCCTGATTCCGCAGTCAAGTTCAAGGGGGTGGAGCGCCCTTCCCTTGCCCGGGGCCTCATCGCTCCAGGGGGCCCAGGTCGTCGAAGTGGGTCAGCTTCCGGAACTCGGCGAAGCGGGCGTGGATCTCCGGGCGCGTCACCTCGCGCAGGCGCTCCAGGCTGAACTTCTCCACCGTGAAGGAGGCCATGACGCTGCCCATCACCATGGCGCGGCGCAGCAACGCCTGATCCAACACGCCATTGGAGGTGGCCAGGGCGCCCATGAAGCCGCCGGCGAAGGTGTCCCCCGCGCCGGTGGGGTCGAAGACCTCCGCCAGGGGGAAGGCGGGGCACGCGAAGATGTGCTCGGCCTCGAAGAGGAGAGCGCCGTACTCACCGCGCTTGATGACCACGCGCTGCGGGCCCATGGCCATGATGGCGCGAGCGGCCTTCACCACGTTGTGCTCGCCGGCCAGCTGACGGGCCTCCGCGTCGTTGACGAACAGGAGGTTGACGCGGGAGAGCGTCTTGAGCAGCGCCTCCCGGCTGCCCTTGATCCAGAAGTTCATGGTGTCGGCGGCCACCAGCTTCGGCGCCTTCACCTGGTCCAACACCTGCGCCTGGAGCTCCGGGTGGATGTTGCCCAGGAAGACGTAGGGCGTATCCCGGTAAGACTCCGGCAGCTTCGGGGAGAAGGCCTGGAAGACGTTGAGCTGGGTGTCCAGCGTCTGCGCCTCGTTCAGCTCGTAGCCGTAGCGGCCCTTCCAGCGGAAGGTGCGGCCCGTCTCCCGGGTGAGGCCCTCCAGGTCGATTCCCCGACCACGAAGAAAGTTGAGGTGTCCTTCGGGGAAGTCCTCGCCCACCACCGCCACGACGCGCGCGGGGCTGAAGAACGAGGCCGACGTGGAGAAGTAGGTGGCCGAGCCCCCGAGGATGTCCTCCTTCTGGCCGAAGGGGGTTTCCACTGAGTCCAGGGCAACGGAGCCGACGACGAGCAGGGACATGCGAGCTTCCTGGGGGGAGATGCCGTGAAATCAGGCACGGCGCTCCCCTGGGCCCCGTGCCCATGCCGGGTACGTCGTTTCCTGTTTGACGTCAAGCGCCGAGCGGTGGGTTCAGGGCGTTGGAATGCCTGTCAAGGTGAGGATGGCCTTCAGGTCGTCGTCCGTGAAGAAAAGGCCGCCGCCCACGAAGAAGTCGCGGCCCGCCACCAGGCGCCGCGTCGCCAGGTCCCGCTGCTGCGCGTTGAGCATGTCGTCCATGCCCGCGATCAAATAGAGGTGGTCCACGGGCTGGGCGCGCAGGCTGGCGCGCAGGCGGGGGTAGCGCAGCTCGTCGTCCGCGAAGTTGAAGGCGTCCACCTGGAACCGGAGCGCGTCGTTGAAGAAGTGCAGGTCGGCGCCCACGCCGCCGGTGGACTCGATGAGGCCCACGCGCAGGGTGGTGAAGTACCAGCGCTTGGCGAACTGCGCGCTGACCTTGAGGCTCTCCTTCGTCACCTTCCGCGTCTGCACGACGGGGTCGCCCTCGGACGGGGGGTTGGTCTGCAACACCTCCGTCGTCACGCTGCCGCGCGGGTCGTCCACCAGCTCCAGCAGGTAGTACTTGTCCGGCTTGGGGATGAGCCGCACGGAGAAGACGTTCTTCGAGTTCCCCTGCGCGGCCAGGTAGGTGCTCTGGATGCCAATCTCCGCCTGGAGGTCCGTCAGCCGCGAGGCGAAGCGCGACACGTCCTGCACCGTCTCGCGGAGCTCGCGGCCCACGGCCTCGTCGGCCAGCAGCACGCCGGCGGCGCCCTCCCCTTCCTTCACCTTGCGGGTGATCTCCTCGATGTTGCCCAGGGCGCCGTCCAGCTTCTTGAGCGTCTCCTTGAGGCTGGCGACGGACTCCTTCACGTCGCCCTCACCCGTGCCCACGATGTTCTTCACGCTGCCCAGCACCTGGCGCACGTCGCGGGTGATGAACTCGATGTTGTCGATGATGCGGGTGATCTCCGCCTGGTTCCCCTGGGTGATGCCGCGCACGTCCTGGGAGATGGCCTCGACGTTGCCGACGATGGTGTCCAGGCGGTCCGCGTTGCGCCGGACCGTGGCATCCACGGAGTCCGACAGCCGCACCAGGTTCTCCACGATGCGCTGGAGCGACCCCGCGCCGCGCTCACCGCCGAGCACCTCCCGCAGCGCCCCCGTCACCTCCTGGATGTCGGCGGTGATCTGCGACAGCGACTCGAAGACGGCCTCCATGCCCTGCGTGTCGACGACGCGGCGGATCTGCCCGCCCGTCTCCAGGCTGGGGGCGCCCTCCGTGCCGGGGTTGAGGTCCAGCAGGTAGTCACCCAGCAGCGACTCCGAGCGCTTGGTGACGACGGCGTCCTCGCGCAGGTCCACGTCGTCGCGGATCTTCAGCCAGACCTTCGCCCGGGTGCCCTCGAGCGTGATGCCGTCGATTTCGCCCACCGGGATGCCGGCGATCTGCACGCGCCCACGCACGGCGAGCCCGGACGCATCCCGGAAATAGGCCCACACCCTCGTGGATTCGCTGTCGCTCAACCCACCTTTGCGAGCGAACAGGACGAAGGTGACGAAAAAAGCCCCCGCCGCGATGACCAGCAGGCCCACACGGAAGGGCGTGACGAGCTTCTTCACCTGATGTGACTCCGAGCGCGACCGGCCGCCGCGACTCTAACGTTTTGCATCCCGAGTGCCACATTTTCCTGGGGCCTGCCGCCCTCCCGCCGCCCCGCGCCCCCGGTCAATTCTTCCCGAACCAGGTCTCCAGGAACACCTTCACCGCGGGGTGCTCCGCCTCGCGGAGCTGCTCCGGCGAGCCGTTGGCCACGATGACGCCCTTGGAGAGGAAGGCGATCTGGTCCGCCACGTTGAAGGCGGAGGAGATGTCATGGCTGATGACCACGCTGGTGACGCCCAGCTCCTTCTGGGCGGCCAGGATCATCTCGTCCACGTAATCCGTGGTGATGGGGTCCAGGCCGGTGGTGGGCTCGTCATAGAGCACCACCTTCGGATCCATGACGATGGCCCGCGCCAGGCCCACCCGCTTGCGCATGCCGCCGGACAGGTCCGCGGGGAACCGGTCCTCCACGTCCTTCTTCAGGCCCATCAGGTCCAGCCGCGCGCGGACCTTCTGGCGGATGACGTCCTCCGGATCCTTCGTGTGCTCCCGCAGCGGGAAGGCCACGTTCTCGAAGACGGTCATGGAGTCGAACAGCGCGGCGGCCTGGAACACCATGCCGAACTTGTTGCGCACGTTCTGGAGCGACTCGACGCCCATGGGGACGATGTCCTCCCCGTCGACGATGACCTGCCCCTTGTCGGGCTTGAGCAGGCCAATCATGTGCTTCATCAGCACCGTCTTGCCGGAGCCGGAGCCGCCCAGGATGACGCAGGTGCTGCCGACCGGCACGGTGAGGTTGATGCCAGTGAGCACCTTGTGGTCGCCGAACGTCTTGTGCAGGTCGACCACCTGGATCATCGGCGTGCCGGACGCCGGAGCGTTGGAGGCCGGGGGCGCCATCAGAAGAAGAGGACGCCCAGGATGAAGTCGAGGATGAAGATGGACAGCGCGCTGGCCACCATCGCCTCGGTGGTGGCCTGCCCCACGCCCTTGGCGCCGCCCGAGGCGTTGAAGCCCTTGAAGCAGCAGATGAGGGACACCGCCAGGCCGAACACGGCGCCCTTGAGCAGGCCCTGGAAGATGTCCTCCGGCGACAGCCACTGCTGCGTCCGGGAGAGGAAGGTTCCGGGGGAGATGCCCAGGCCCCCCACGGCCACCACGTAGGCCCCGCCCATGCCCATGGTGTTGAAGAGCATGGTGAGCGCCGGCACCATGAAGAGGCCGGCCAGCACCCGGGGGACCAGCAGGTACTGCACCGGGTTGACGGCCATGGTCTCCAGCGCGTCCACCTGCTCGGTGACGCGCATGGTGCCCAGCTCGGTGCACATGGCGGAGCCGGCGCGCATGGTCACCATCAGCGCGGAGAACACGGCCGCCAGCTCGCGGGTGAGCGTCAGGGCCACCGTGGGTCCCACCAGGCTCTCCGCGTCGAAGAGCTGGAAGGCGGTGGACGTCTGCAGCGCGAACACCATGCCGGTGAACGTGCCGGTGAGCGACACGATGAAGATGGACCCCACGCCCACGAAGTCCAGCTGGGCGAAGAGGTTGACCAGCCGGAAGGGGCGCCGCACGCTCCAGCGGAACACGTCCAGCCCCATGGTGATGATGCCGCCCAGGGTGCTGACGATGTCGATGAGGCCCTGGCCAAAGCGCGTGACGGCCTGGGTGAAGGGCCCGGGCTCGCGTGCCGGCTTGCTAGGGGTCTGCGTCGTCATTCGTTCAGGGCTACTCTTTATGGCGGCACGCTGGCCGGCACAAGGCCCGGAGAGGCAGGCGACGAAGACACTTCCTCCCTTGGAAGCGATGCCGTTATGTTCCGCGCCCCTTTACTCCCATGCCCGGCGTCGTCCCCTGCTGGGCAGAGAAACAGACGAACGAACATGGCAACTCATAAGGTCGGCGGCGAGGTGGATGCGCTTTGTACCCGATGCAAGCTCACCCTCGCGCACACCATCCTGGCGATGGTGGGAACGAAGATTGCTCGGGTGCGCTGCAACACGTGTGGTGGAGACCACGTCTATCGCGCGGCGCCCGGCGCGACGGATCGCCCGTCGTCCAGCACCACCCGCACCCCACGCGCGTCCTCCAGCGCGTCCTCCAAGGCGGAGAAGCTCATCATCTCCTTCGAAGAGCAGCTCGCTGGCAAGGATGTCGCCAACGCGCCCCGCTACAGCCCGAAGGACACCTACAAGGTGGAGCAGGTCATCCAGCATCCCACCTTTGGCACGGGCTTCGTCTCGGCTGTTCGCGGCGACAAGGTGGACATCACCTTCCGCGGCGACACCAAGACGCTGGTGCACGGCCGCGGCGGTGGCCCGGTGGAGAAGCCCGCCTTCAACCCGCCCAACCGGCAGGTGACCGGCCCCGCGGACAAGCCCCAGCCCGTCAGTGACAGCGCCGAGCCGGCGCCCGCGGACGGCGCCGAGCCGCCCCCCGCGTCGGAGGACTGACCGGGGCCACACAGCCATCATGGAGGGGCACGGACGATGACACTGCGCGCGCTGCCCCTCCTGATGGTCCTCGCCATGCCGGTGGCGGGGATGGCGGGTGCGCCTGACGTCACCGTGTCCTGGTCGCCCGAGCGCATCGTGCTCGGCGCCGATGCCCCGGTGACGTTGAAGGTCCAGGTCCCCGCCGGCACGGGTCCCCTCCACGCCGCGGCTTCCACGGGCACCTTCGCCTCGAAGCGCGTGGAGGGTGGCGCTGTCCGCCGCTTCGAGTGGCGCCCTCCCTCGGTGCGTTATCCGCAGGTGGCCGTGCTGCTCTTCTGGACGGACGCTCCCGCCGCTGACGCGCCGCCCCCGGTGACGGTGGTGCGGCTGCCGCTGGTGGGCCTCACGGAGCTCGATGTCGCCACGGCGGCGGGCGCGCACGTCGAGGTGGAGGTCGCGAAGCGTCGCTTCGGCCCCGTTCGGGCGAACGCCCGGGGACAGGCGCGCGTGCCCGTCGAAGTCCCTCCCGGCGTCCGACAGGCGCGGGTGCTGGCCACGCGAGGGACGCTCCGCACCGATGCAACCGTTCCGCTGGACGCTCCGCCGGACTCGCCGCTGGCCGCGGCCCTCACGCCGCCGGCCCTGGCCGCGGTGGAGGGTGGCTGGCTGTTGATGGCGGGCGAAGCGCCCCTGCGCGCCAGTGACGTCGACGTGGTGGCGGAGGGCGCGGTGGTCGCCACGGCTCCGGCGGACACGCGGCCTTCGTCAGCGGTGGTGGCCACTGCCGCTGAGGCCCTCCGGGCAACGGGGGCTCCGGCTGGAGACGCCCCTCGCTCGGCAGACGTCGGAGCCAAGGCCCAGGACGTGCTGCGCGTTCGCGTCATTCCCGCTCCCGGCGCCCAGCGGGTGAAGGTGCGCGTCCGTCGCATGGACCGGGCGCACGCGGCACACACCGAGGCCGACGTCACCGTGCTGTCCACGTCCGTCACCGCGCGCGCCTCCGAGGCGGTCGACACCTGGCGCAGCTCGTTCTTCCTGCTCGCGGGGGGCGTGTTCGCGAGCGGCGCCAACTCCGGTCCGTCGGGCGGCGTGGGCGTGTCGGTCCTCACGCCTTGGTGGCGTCACCGGCTCGCGGCCGAGCTGGAAATCGGCGCCCGCACCGCCATGGACGGTGGTCCGGTGGATGCGCGCGGGATGGTCCGCTCGCAGGTGCTGGCTTTGCCCCTGCTGCTCTCCGTTCGCGCGGAGTTCCTCCGCCGCGGCGCGTTCTCCGTCCACGGGCGAGCAGGCGCCGGGCCCGTCCCCTTCTTCCACCACGCCCTCTCCAGCGACTTGCAGGGCGAGGTGAAGGAGAGCAGCGTCGCTGGCATGGGCTTCGTCTCGCTTCAAGCAGCCCACCGCTTCGGCCGCTGGAGCGCTCTGGCGGAAGCGCGAGGCGCCTGGGCCCCCATGCGCACACCCTGGCTGGACACTCAGCTTGGCGGACTGGCCATGTACCTGGGCATGAGGTTCGAGCCGTGAGCCGGGCTCGCGCCGTGCTCCCCGAGCCCCCCGGGCCGTGGGGACCAACACCCAGGCAGCGTGCGAGGAGCGTGTTTCAGTAAGGGGCAAGGGGCCGGGTAAATCCGCCCTGGCCGCGCGGATTCGGGCCAGCAGCGGCCTCAAGTTCCGGAGCAGGAACGGACCAGAAGGCGCAGTCCCGAACCGTGTCTCCGCTCCCGGTTTCGGGCCAGATTCCCGTCCCCTTCGCATTCCTCTCCAGGAGTCTCCATACCCATGAGCATGACCCAGGCCAACTCCCACCACGGGCTCGACGCCCTGCTGACGCCCCAGAACAGCGTGCTGGTGCTGATCGACCATCAGCCCTACCAGTTCGCCAACCTGCACAGTCACGAGCCGACGATGGTGATCAACAACGTCGTCGGACTGGCCAAGGCGGCCAAGGTCTACAACGTGCCGACCATCCTCACCACGGTCATCGAGGAGCGCGGCGGCTACCTGATCAAGAGCTTGCAGGACGTGTTCCCCGAGCAGAAGCCCATCGACCGCACCTTCATCAACACCTGGGAGGACCGCCGCGTGGTGGACGCGGTGAAGAAGACGGACCGGAAGAAGTTGGTGATCGCCGCGCTGTGGACGGAGATCTGCCTGGCCATGCCCGCCATCCAGGCGGCGGGTGAGGGCTTCGACGTCTACGCCGTCACCGACGCCTCGGGTGGCGTCAGCCGCGAGGCGCATGACATGGCGGTGCGCCGCATGCAGATGGCGGGCGTGACGCCCATCACCTGGATGGCGGTGGTCGCCGAATGGCAGCGCGACTGGGCCCGCGAGGAGAGCGCCGCAGGGCTTGCTGGCGTGCTGGCCGAGCACGGCGGCGGCAGCGCCGTGGCCTTCGCCTGGGAACTCCAGCTGTTGGCAGGCCGGCCCGGCTCGGGCGTCTGAACGCGGCCCTCCCCGGCAGGAGGGATCGAAACGGTCGGTTGCTGGGCAGACAGCAGGTTCCCCTCGGAGCGTGCTCAGTATCGGAGCCACACCCGGCAGGGGAATGACGGACTTCCCGACTGCTGGCATCGTTCTCCTGAGTCCGCTGTCGTCAGGGGGCTCGGGAGAACGATGCCTTGGAGACGCGCGCTGAACGGCTGAGCCCCCTGCCATTGAACGTGGTGGGCATTTCCGTTACCCGGCGGAAGTGGAATGGTGTCTGCGTGGATGTGAATGAGATCCGCTGTTCGGGTCGGGCCGAGCATCCGCTGTGCCTGGAGGGCCAGACACGCCTGAGCGCGCTGTTGGAGGAAGTCGGGTCGCCCTGCGAGCCCCGCCTGCGCGAAGGCCGGCCCTGCGCCATCGGGTACGTCCCACGGCAGCTGAACCTCATGCCCGCCGGCATGCCGCTGTGGGGCTACGGCGCCGACTCGCGACTGGTGCGCGATGCCGTGCTCACGTTCGACCTGAAGGACCTGGGTGAGCGCCTGGGCCGATCGCTGGCCCCCGCCGGATTGGACGCGCCGAGACTGCGCTTCGCCGATGACCGGCTCTGGACGCTGATGCGCTTGCTCGCCGAGGCGGTGGATGACGACGACCCCGCCGCGCAGCTCTACGGCGACGGACTGATCGCCGCCATCTTCGCCATGCTGGGCTCGCGCCGTGGGGAGCGCCCCTCGACGCGCAAGGGGCTGGCGCCGTGGCAGCTGCGGCGGGTGCTCGACTACCTGGAGTCGCGCCTGCCCGAGCGGGTCGAATTGGCGGAGCTGGCGGCGCTGGTGGACCTGTCACAGGCGCACTTCAGCCGCGCCTTCAAGGCCTCCACTGGCGTGGCTCCCTATCAATGGCAGCTGCGGGCCCGCCTCCAGCGCGCACAGGCGATGATGCTGACCACGTCCGTGGCGCTGGAGCGCGTCGCCGAAGCGACGGGTTTCGCCGACGCGGTGCACTTCGGCAAGGCCTTCCGGCGGGCCCACGGCACCACCCCCGCGAGGTGGCGCCAGGACCGGAAACGCTAGGAGCGTTTTGGAGCAACGGGAAGAACCTACTTGAGGCGAAGCCCCTCTTCGGCCCAATCAAACAGGCGCGAGGCTTCTGGCAACGGCTGCTGCGGAGGATGGAGAAGGCGCGTGGGGAGTGGGCGCTCATCTGCCCCCTTGCCCCTTGCTGAAACACGCTCGTAGTTCGTGCTGAGCACGTCCTGCGAAGCCGCGGCCAAGGCACGTCCAACGGCGTCAAGGCGCCGTGACGGTTGTCCGCAGCAGCTCGCGAGCTCGCGCCATGTCCTCGGGCACGGGCGCCTCCACTGCGCGCGCTTCGACACCCGCCAGCGCGGGCCACTCCACCCGCGCGGCATGAAGCGGCGTGCGCGCGAGCACCACCGTGTCCCCTGCCCCGCCCAGCTCCTGCTCCGTCAGCGGCGCCTCGCGGCCGTACTGGTGGTCCACGAGCAGCGGGTGCCCCAGGGACAGCAGGTGCACGCGAATCTGGTGCGTCCGCCCCGTGAGCGGCTCGGCCTCCACCAGGGATGCGCGCTCGAAGGTCTCCACGGGCCGCACGCGGGTGCGCGAGGCCTTGGCTTCCGTGTCCCCCGGCCGAGCCACGCGCATGCGCCCCTTCCTGCCGGCCACCAGGGGCGCATCCACCATTCGCGGCGCTTCGACCCGGCCCTCCACCAGCGCCACGTAGCGCTTGCGCACCTTCCCCGCCTCGAAGGCTCCCGACAGGGCCCGGTGCACCGCGGCGTCCAGGGCGAACACCAGGGCCCCCGAGGTGTCCCGATCCAACCGGTGCACCACGAAGACCTTCTGGCGCCGCTGCGTCTCCAGCAGCTCCCGGAGCGAGGGGCCGCCTTCGCGCCCGGGAATGACGAGCATCCCGGGCGGCTTGTCCACCACGAGCACGCCGCCGCCCTCGAAGAGGATGCGGACGTCCGTCACTCGTACTCCGCCGCCGGCACCACGGTGATGGGGCCCAGGCCCTTGAGCTGCTTCTTCACGACGTTCGCCTTGCCCAGCACCACCACCGCGGGCGCCTGCGCGAAGCAGTACTTCCTCGCGGCGGCCACGACTTGCTTCGGCGTCACCGCGCGCAGCCGGTCCCGGAACTTCTCCACCCAGTCATCTCCCAGCCCGTGCAGCCGGGCCTCGGCGATGCTTCCGGCAATGGACTCGTTCGTCTCCGTGCGCAGCGGGTACAGGCCGGCGAGGTAGGACTGGGCATCCGCCAGCTCGCGGGGCTTGAGCCCCTTCTCCCGGACACCGCCAATCTCCGCCAGCGCCACGTCGATGATTTCGCGCGTGGACTCCGTCTTGGTGAAGGTGGACAGCGCGAAGACGCCCGCCGCGTTCATCGAGTCGAACCACGAGCTGACGCCGTAGGTGAGGCCGCGGTTGACGCGAATCTCGTTCATCAGCCGCGAGGTGAACCCTCCTCCCAGGGCGATGTTCATCGCCGTGGCCGGGAAGTAGTCCTCGTGCCCCATGCGCATGCCGAGCCCGCCCAGCCGCACCTGCGACTGCGTCTGGTCCGGCTTGTCCACGAGGATGACCCGCCCACCCAGGGCGATGCGCTCCGGCGCGGGGATGGCCACGGGCGCGTCCGGCCCTCCCGTCCAATCCGCGAAGGCCTCCTCGGCCGCGGCCGCCACGCGCCGCGGATCCATCGCGCCCACCACGATGAGCATGGACACCTTGGGTCCGATGCGCTCTTCGTGGAAGCGCACGACGTCATCGCGCGTGAAGGTCTTCACGGTCTTCGACGAACCGCCCACGTCGTGGCCGTAGGGGTGGTCCCCCCAGAGCGCGCGGACCATGGCCCGGTCGGCGATGATGGACGGGTCGTCCAGATCGTTGGCGAACTGCGCCAGCTCGCGCTCGCGCGCATCGTCCACTTCGGACTGCGGGAACGTGGGCTCGCGCACCAACTGGCCCAGGATGTCGAGCATCTGCACGAAGTGCTCGGACGGCGTGGTGAGGGCCACCGACAGCGTGTCTTCACCCACGCCCACGCCCAGGCTGGCGCCGACGAACTCCACCGCTTCGTCAATGGCCTGCGCGTTCATGCGGCGGGTGCCCCGGCGCAGCAGCCGGGCGGTGAAGTCCGCCAGGCCGTGCTTGCCGTCCGGGTCGGTGGCGCTGCCCGCGCGAATCACCAGCCGCACGGACACCATGGGCAGGGGCCCACGCTCGGCGGCGATGACCTTCAGGCCGCTGGACGTAGTGCTTTCGTGCAGCGTGGGCAGCGTGAGGGCGCTCGACGTGGCGCGAGGCGCGCCGCGCTTCGGCGCGGCCTTGCGCGTGGACGAAGCCTTTCGGGCGGCGGGGGCCTTGCGGCCGGCGGGCCTGACCGGACGTGCGGGGGACTTTCGGGAGGGGCTCTTGCGAGAGGCCATGGTGTCAGGGCTTTCCTTGTAGGGGCCGGGCTCAGGCTTCCGTGGGCGCGGGAACCAGCGTCACCACGGAGCGGCGCTCGGGCGCGAAGTACTTCGCGGCCACGGCCTTGACCTGGTCATTGGTGATGGAGGCGTAGGTGGAGGGCAGCGTCAGCAAGCGGCGCCAGTCGCCGAGCAGCGCCTCATAGTGGCCCAGGGCATGCGCCCGGCCGCTGTTCGTGGCCAGCTCGCGCAGGTGGTCCGAGCGCAGGTTGTTCTGCGCCTTCTGCAGCTCGCGCTCGGAGATGCCCTCGCGCGCGACCTTCTCCAGCTCCGCGTACAGCGCGGCCTCCACCTGCTTCGGGTCGGAGTCCGGCTTCAGGGCCAGGTAGAAGAGGATGGTGCCCGGATCGATGCGCCAGCTCCAGTCGAGCATCAGCGACACGGCCAGCTTCTGCTCGTACACCAGCGAGCGGATCAGCCGGCTCCCCTCGCCCTTCGTCAGCACGTACTGGATGACGTCCAGCACGAAGGTGTCATCATCGCTCGCGGCCGGCCCCCGGAAGCCCAGCATCAGCGCGGGGGACTGCGCGGGGTGGCGGACCTCCGCGCGGCGCTCGCCCTTCTGCGCTGGCTCGGAGTTGAGCACCGCCGCGGGCGCGGGGCCCTTGGGGATGTTCCCGTAGTACTTGCGCACCAGCGCCAGCGTCTTCTTCGGGTCGATGGCCCCGACGATGTAGAGCACCGCGTTGTTGGGCGCGTAGTAGGTGCGGAAGTAGTCCTGGCAGTCCTCGCGGCGGATGGCCTCGATGTCCGCCATCCACCCGATGACAGGCCAGCGGTACGGATGCGCCTTGTAGACGAGCGTGCCCAGCTCCTCGTCCATGAGGCCGAAGATGTCGTTGTCCACGCGGACGCGGCGCTCTTCCTTCACGACCTCTCGCTCGCTGGTGAGCGTCTCCTGGGAGATGCGCAGCGAGCGCATCCGGTCCGACTCCAGGTCCAGCACCGTCTCCAGCGCGTCGGCGGAGAAGTCGTCGTAGTACACCGTCAAGTCCGTGGACGTGTACGCGTTGGAGCGGCCGCCGTTGGACTCCAGCGTCTTGTCGAACATCTTGGGGCCGTACTTCTTCGCCCCGTTGAACATCATGTGCTCGAACAGGTGGCTGATGCCGGTGATGCCGGGCCGCTCGTTGCGGCTGCCGACCTGGAACACGGTGTAGAGGCTGACAACGGGAGCCTGGTGGTTGGCGAGCAGCCGCACCTGGAGGCCGTTGGGAAGCGTGGCCTCGTGGACGTCGAACAGGGACTCGAGTGCGGGGTCCGCCACGCGAGTGGGTACTTTGCTCGGGGAAGCCTTGGGCATAGGGCCCCGAACCTAACCAGAGCGTGGCTATAGATCCACGACACCCGCACGCAAGGCCATCACCACGGCCTCTACATGAGAGTTGACGCCCATCTTCCGGTAGATATGCGACAGGTGCGTGCGCACCGTCCGCCGCTCCAGCGTCATCACGTGCCCCACCTCGGCGTTGGACAAGCCCTTGGCCACGTAGCCCAGCACCTCGAACTCCAGCGGCGTGAGCGCCCAGGGGTTCTCAGGCTTCTTGTCCTCCTGGGTGGACTTCGCCTGGACGGACTGGAAGTAGTTCCAGAAGCGCCTGGCGATGATGGGCTCCAGGACCGTCCCGCCCTCCATCACCTCCTGGATGCCGGAGCGGATCTTCTCCGGCCCCACCCGCTTGACCAGGTAGCCGGAGGCCCCGGCCTGGATGGCTTCGTAGACCTTCGTCTCGTCGTCAAAGGACGTGAGGATGAGGATCTCCACCTCCGGGGCGCGGCGCTTCACCCGCTGGGTCACCTGGATGCCGTTGATGCCGGGCAGCTCCAGGTCCAGGAGGACGAGCTGGGGGCGGAGCTGGACGATGTCCTCCACCGCGGCCTCCCCTTCCTGGGAGGTGCCCACCACCTCCAGCTCGGGAAAGGTGGCCAGCACCTTCACCAGGTTCTTGAGGAGCTGGGGTTGATCCTCGACGACGAAGATGCGGGTCGGGTCCATGGTCACCGCCTCGGAGACGTGAACGAGTCCACCAGCACCTTCAGGTGCTGGCCGCGCTTGAGGCGCAGGTCCAGCTCCTTGGGCTCTCCGGTGGCGACGGACACCAGCTTGATGCGCCGGGTGCCCACCTTGATGGGATATCGGTGGAGGGGCGTACGACGGCTCAGCCGCGCGCCGTCGATGTAGACGGCCGCCGGCACGTTGGTGGTGATGGTGACATACGCGCGCTGAGACTTCGGGGGCGGCCTCGGCTCGGGGGGCGCGTCCTCCTCGTCCTCCCTCGGCGCGGCGGCTGGAGCGGGCGGCGGACGCGCCAGAACGGGCGCCGGCGGCGCGATGGGCATGGCGGGCTGAGGGCCCACGGGTGCGGCCTCTGCCTCCGCCTCCCGCGGGGCATCCTCCGGGGCGGAGGCGGCATCACCACCGAGCTGCCACGCGGCCACCAGGAAGGTGACCAACCCCACCCCGGCGATGGCCGCCGCGATGCCCAACCGGCGTCCATACCGGTGCTGGGCCACGGACAACCGCTGCTCCGCGCTCATCAGGCGCCGGTGCACGTCGGACGTCGAAGACAGCGCCGGATCGGACGGCGGCATCGCGATGTCGTCACGCACGCGCGCCGAGCCCGGCTGCACCGCGGGCAGCACGTCCGGAATCGTCTTGGGCCCCTTCGCCTCCGCGGGCGCGCGGCGGATACGCGCGCCGCGGCGTCCTGGCGCGGAGACGGAGACCGAGCCCTCGTCATCCGCGGCCGGTTCGGGCGAGGAGAAGTCCTCCACGACCTTGAGGCGCGGGTTGCGCCCGATGCGGGTGTGGCCACTTGCGCCCCCCACCGGCGACTGCTGGCGCCGAGGCTTCGGCGGGGCGGCGCCCGGCGGCGCGTCCCACCCCTGCTCCAGCGGTCCGGCGGGAGCGGGCCCGGTGTCATCCTCCCCCAGCGCGGAGGTGGAGTCGGCGGCGGGGGCACGCGAAGGCGCCCGTACCCGCGTGGCCACGTCCGCCACGTCCCGCTCGTACAGCTCCGGGCGGTATTCCTCGAACGCGGGCTCGGAGGCCTGCTGCGTCTCCGCGCTGGCCTCGTCCTCGGTCAGCGCGCGGCTGTACGGGGCCCGCTGGACCACGGACTTCTCGAGCTCCTCCGCGCGCAGGTCGTCCATCTCCGCGCCAAAGATGGGCTCCAGCGTGAAGGGCTCCTTGAACGGCGGAGGCCCCGCGCTGACGTGGCTCATCTCGTTGGGGAACAGCTCCCGCACGAAGCGGCGCACGTCGTCTGCCGAGGGCATGCCGCCGCTGGCCGCGAGCTGATTGCGGAGGGCCATGGCGAACTCGCCGCAGGAGCGGAAGCGGCGCTGCGGCGTGGGCTCCAGCGCGCGGAGGATGAGGGGGTCCAGCCGTGAATTGATGCGACGGTCCACGCGGCTGGGCGGCGGCAACGCCTCGCTGCGCCGCGTGGACACTCCGCCGCTGCCGGGTACCACGGGCTCACGCTGGGTGAGCAGCTCGTAGGCGATGGCGCCCAGCGAGTAGATGTCCGACTGCGCGGAGTGCGGATCGCCCCGCGTGACCTCCGGCGCGCGGTACGTCCCGCGGCCCCGGTGGCCGAACGACTTGCGCAGCTGGGGCACGGCCATGAGGGCGCGCAGCGCGCCGAAGTCGCACACCGCGGGCAGGCCGTCATGCGACAGCACCACGTTGCCCGGGGTGATGGCGCCGTGCACCACGCCCGCCTGGTGTGCCTGGTCCAGGGCCTCCAGGAGCTGGATGATGATGTGCAGCGCCACGGTGGGCGGCAGCACCACGTCCTTGGAGTGCAGGCGCTGGAGCGCGGTGCCCAGGGTGAAGCCGTCCACGTCCTGGCGGACCACGGCCAGGCGCTGGCGGATGACGCCCAGGTCCACGACGTGGAGGATGCCCGGGTGCCGCACCGGCTGGAGCAGCCGCGTCGTCTCAGCCAGGTCATGGGCGTAGGCCGGGTCCGACGTCCTGGGGTGGAAGAGCTTCACCACCACGGGGATGCCGGGGATCTCGATGCCCTGATACAGCTCGGCCAGCTCCCCGCCTTCCACCTTGCCCGTCAGCCGGTACGTGGCGGTCATCGCTTCTTTCGCGCCGGACGTCGCCGCGTGACGGCGGAAAAGACGAAGCCACACCACACGCACGACTCACCACGGCGGCCACGCGGCAGCTCCAGCGTGCACCCCGGGCAGCGAGGACGGGCTCGGACCGGGCGCTCGGCCGCACGCTGGGCCGCCCGGCGCGCGGCGGGCTCGGTGGCAGGGTTGGTGACGGGCTCGGTGACGGCGACCTTCAGACGCAACCGGGCCTCCAGCCGTCGAACCCGGTCTTCGAGCGCGGCGATCCGGGCGGACAGGCGAGCTTGAACCGCCTCGGGGGCCTCCGAGGGCTGTCGTCGGGTGGGCGAGCGCATCGCAGAACCCGGAGCGTGCCACGCCGGCTCCAAACCCCGCAAGGTAAGAGCCGGGCCAGCCACACGCGTGTTATGTGTCTGAGTCCCTTGGCACCATCACTTTCCCCGTTCCGTCCCATCCCGGGTGGGCCCGCGCCGGACCCGCTTCACGGGAGCTTCCGCTCTCCCCTCAACCGAGCCCGCGCCGAGGACGCCGCGCAGCGGGCCGGTGGGCTGCTCGCCGACGAGGAGCTCACGCGGCTGCTCACCTCGCCCCGCGAGCGCCGGGAGGTGGTGCAGCGGGCGCGGGACATCTTCGTCAACCGCAACCTGCGCATGGCCAGTGTCGAGCTGTTCGGCTTCGACATGGATTACACGTTGGCCATCTATCACATGCGCCGGTTGGAGCAGCTGTCGTTCGACATGACGCTGGCGAAGCTGGTGAGCGAGTACGGCTATCCTCCGGTGGTGGGCGGGCTGCTGTACGACCACCACTTCGTGATGCGCGGGCTGGCGGTGGACCGCGTGAACGGCAACATCCTCAAGATGGACCGCTTCGGCCACGTGGGCCGCGCGTACCACGGGCTGCGACCGCTGAAGCGGGAAGTCTCTCGGGAGCTGTACCGCAACAAGCGCGTGCGGCTGCGCAACCCGCAGTTCGCGTGGAACGACACGTTGTTCGCGTTGCCGGAGACGTGCCTCTTCGCGGGCATCATCGAGCTGCTGGAGTCGCTGGGACACACGGTCCAGTACGGCAAGCTGTACGACGACATCCGTGAGGCCATCGACACGGTGCACCGGGACAACTCGCTCAAGCGCGAGGTGCGCAAGGACCTGGCGCGCTACGTGTTCCTGGACCCGGAGCTGGGGCCGGCGTTGCACAAGCTGCGCTCGGGTGGGAAGCGGCTGTTCCTGCTGACGAACTCCGCGTGGGACTACACGGACGCGGTGATGAAGTACCTCCTGGACGGGCAGCTCGCGGAGTACCCGAGCTGGAGGAACTACTTCGACGTGGTGGTGACGGCGGCGGGCAAGCCGGGCTTCTTCACGGACGCCCGCCCCTTCCTGGAGCTGGACGCCTCCACGGAGGAAGGCCGCGTGGTGGGCGAGGCCACGTCGCTGGAGCGCGGCAAGGTGTACTCGGGCGGCAACCTGGCGCGCTTCGAGGAGCTGACGGGCTACCGGGGCGAGAACATCCTGTACGTGGGCGACCACATCTACGGCGACATCCTGAAGTCGAAGAAGTCGTCGCTGTGGCGCACGTGCATGGTGGTCCAGGAGATTGAAGACGAAATCACGTACACGGCGACGCGGCAGGAGGAGATTGGAACGCTGTCGCAGGTGGAGGTGCTGCGTGAGCGCCTGGACGACGAGGTGAACCACCACAAGACGCTGCTCAACCTCCTGGAGCGGCGGCTGGAGCGCGAACAGCTGGCGCCGGACGAGCGGCTGGGCGTGGAGGAGCTCCGCAAGCAGACGAAGGCGGAGCTGGACCGGATGCGGCGGGCCTTGAAGGAGGCCAACGAGGTCGCGGACACGCTCGAGCAGGACGTTGAGGAGGGCTTCAACCCGTACTGGGGGCTGCTCTTCAAGGAAGGCAACGAGAACAGCCGCTTTGGCTACCAGGTGGAGCAGTACGCCTGTCTGTACACGAGCCGGGTGTCGAACTTCCTGCACCATTCACCCATGCAGTATTACCGCTCACCGCGGGACAAGATGGCCCACGAGCAGGCCGGCGCCCTGTCCTCCCGGCTGTCCCCCATGGGCAGCGAAGGCCCCCCGAAGGGCGCCGGGAACGAGGAGGCCTCAGGTGACGTGTCAGACCCTCCCGTAGGATGGGAACCTGTCGGGTAGCCATCCCTGGAGGTTGGATGTTACCTTGAGGACTTCACGGGTTCCATCCAAGGAGAGGCGTGGGCATGGGCAAGGGCAGGAATCGGAAACCAGCGACCTACGAGGACATCGAGCAGCTTCCGGTCGGCTGGGTCGGAGAAATCGTCGACGACGCGCTGTATGCCTCGCCCAGGCCCGCCTATGGGCACCTGCGCGCGTCCGGCCGGCTGACGAGCCTCCTCGCGCATCCCTTCGAGTTCTCACGTGAGGGGCCTGGTAGCTGGTGGTTCCTGGTTGAACCCGAACTCCACTTCGAGCGCGATGTGGTGGTGCCCGACGTGGCCGGGTGGCGCCGCGAGCGGCTGCCAGAGCCCCCAGACCCCGAGCTGCCCTGGTTCAGCACCGCGCCAGATTGGCTGTGCGAAGTCTTGTCCCCCTCCACGCGGAGCCTGGACCGGGTCCGGAAGGTGCCGCTGTACTTCCGCCAAGGCGTGGCGAACGTGTGGCTCATCGACCCCGTGCGCCAGTCGTTGGAGGTCTACCGGCGCGGGGCCACGAGCTGGGTCCGGAGCCAGTTGTTCACGGGGAGCGTCACCGTGAGCGCGGAGCCGTTCGAGGCCCTCTCCCTGGACCTGGGCATGCTGTGGACGCCACGAATGGGCGGCGTCGTGCAGCCGTGACAACGACCCTCACGGCGCGGCGGAGGGCCCCACGCGGCCCCAGATGACGTCGGTGAAGCGCGAGCCGGGTTCGTCCTCCAGGCCCAGCTTGCGAAGGTCGTCCGTGTACTTCGCGCCCTTCACCACCACCCACCGCCGCGCCACGCGCCGGGCTTCGGCCAGCGTCTCGTGCGTCAGCGGCGCGTGCTCCGCGAAGCGGCGCAGCATGTCGAACGCCGGCTGCGACTTGCGCGGCTTCGCGAACATCGGGTCGAAGAAGACGACGTCGAACGCGCGCGACGGCAACGTCTTCAGGTGTTCGCGCGCGTCCGCGTGCAGCACTTCAATGGGCCCGGAGTCCTCGCCCAGCGCGTAGCGCCGCAGCCCCTCCCCCGCCACCGCCC
>NZ_JABXEO010000101.1:0-27548 GCF_013372585.1 Myxococcus sp. AM010 | reverse complement strand
GTATAAGAGACAGCTGGGGCGCGGGCCCGCGGGCGGAGCTGGCGGCGGGGATGATGAAGCAGAAGGGCCGGCTGCTCTTCCTCGTGCCCCGGCCCGGCCGCGCCGCGCCCCTGGTGGCGCCGGTGCCTGTCACGCCCCCGAAGTGAGCTGCGCCGGCGGGGCGTTGGTGCGTCGCTGAATATCTTGAAGGCGCCCGCGTCGGTGATGCCGCGCGCCATGCTCACTCCGACGCTACGGACCTCTCCGGGATGCAGTGGGCCTTCCAGGCACGGGGGCAGGGAGGGGAGCAGGCGCTTTCCGTCCGCTACTGGGAGACGCAGGTGGCACGCACGCGCCCAAACCGGGCAGTATGGCCCCTGTCTCCCTTGTCACGGGTGGCCTGTGCTCACCCTGCCCGGCGCGGATGCCGGTGTGGCGCCGTGGGGAGAAGACACGAGGCACCTGGGATGAGCAGCGACGTGGCGGAAACGAAAGACGGAGTGGTTCTCCTCGACTATGCGCGGCTCGCGGAGGGCGCGGACCTGAGCGCCGCCATCGCGCGCGCCTACGGGCATGATGGCATTGGCCTGCTCGTCGTCCGGGGCATCCCCGGGCTGGCCGAGCTGCGCGACAACCTGCTGCCCCTGGGCTTCCGCTTCGCCGCGCTGCCCACCGAGGTGAAGGACCGCTACGTCCACCCGCGCAGCAGCTATTCGTTCGGCTGGAGCCACGGGAAGGAGCTGCTGCGTCCCGGCCAGTTCGACGAGTTCAAGGGCTCCTACTACAACAACCCCCAGTACGACGTGCCGCACACCGACGCGGCGCTCATCGAGAAGCACCCGGAGAACTACCACCCCAACGTGTGGCCAGACGCGGACTTCCCGGAGCTGCGGCCCGCCTTCATGGCGCTGGGGCAGCGGATGGTGGACGTGGGCGTGCTGGTCGCCGAGCAGTGCGACAAGTACGTGCAGGCGAAGCTGGGCAGCCGCCTGTCACCGGACGCGGCGCTGGCGCGGACGATTCGTGATTCGCGCGCGTGCAAGGCGCGGCTGCTCTACTACTTCGCGATCAACGAGGACGCGACGCCGCGCACGCGGGACTCATGGTGCGGCTGGCACAGCGACCACGGCTCGCTCACGGCGCTCTGCCCGGCCATGTACTTCGAGGCCGAGCCCGGCGCGAAGGAGCCGGCGCGCAAGGACATCCCGGTGCCGGACCCGGAGGCGGGCCTGTACGTGCGCACGCGGTCCGGCGAGGAGCGCAAGGTCGTCATCCCCAAGGACAGCCTGGCCTTCCAGATTGGCGAGAGCTCCCAGATTGTCACCGGCGGGCTGCTGCGCTCCACGCCGCACGCGGTGCAGGCGCTGGCCCACCCGGCCAGCCGCAACATCTCCCGCGCCACCTTCGCGGTGTTCATGCAGCCAGACAATGACATGCACCTGCGTCCGCCGGAGGGCGTGGACCTCGCCGAGCAGAAGGTGGGCGCCTTCCAGCCCGGCATGACGTTCGGTGACTTCGCCAAGGCGACGTTCGCGAAGTTCTACAACCCCTACGCGTAGCGTGCTCCGTCCCCGCGGACATCCTGCGCCGTTGACCTGAGTAGTGGAGAGGAGACAACCCATGCGTGCTCTCGGATTGGCCGTCGTACTTTCAATGGCGGGGATGCCGGTGGCGGCGGAGGCGGCCTCGCTCCGTTGTGGCCAGGCGCTGGTGGCGGATGGGGCGCTCAAGACCGAGGTGCTCGCCAAGTGCGGGGAGCCGGCGGCGAAGAACTTCCGCACGGTGACGGACTCGGCGGGCTCGGTGACGCCGGACAGGAGGACGGGGGGCGTCACGACGGAGCGGCGGTCCGTCACCCGTGAGTACGAGGAGTGGACCTACAACTTCGGGCCTCGCCGCTTCATGCAGGTGGTGACGTTCGAGAACGGCCGCCTCATCGACGTTCAGAGCGCGGGCTACGGAAGCTAGTCGCCGGGCCGGGATGGGCCGCCCGGACGGAGAGTGATAGCCTCCCGGTTCCACTGCTGGAGCGAGGGCTGTCCGATGATGCGCGGGGTTCGCTGGGGCATTGGCTTGGGTGCCATGGCGACGGTGCTCGGGGGCCTGGGCCTGTGGCGCGCGGAGCAGGTGGCGCGGCCGGTGCTCGTGGAGGTGCCCTTCCCGGCGTTCGCGCAGCTCCCCGCCCTGCCGCCGCTCCCGCTGCCGCCGCCGACGATGGATGCTCCGGCGGCTTCGATTCGGGTTCGGCTCGTCTCCGGGAGCAGCGGTGCGCCGCTGGCGGGCGCCCGGGTGTCGCTCATCCGTGGACTGTTCATGGCCGTGACGGGCGACACGGTGCCCGACGAGACGGCGCTGACGGACGTCTCGGGCGTGGCCTTCTTCGAGGCGCCCGGCGCGGGGGTGATGACCGTCTGCGCGCGAGGGGCCGGGCACGCCGAGTCCTGTGAGCGGGATGTCGGGGTCGTCTCAGGGGGCTCGCTCTCCGTGGCGCTCACGCTGCCACCAGGGGCCGTCGTGGAGGGGCAGGTCCTCCAGCATGACGGGACGCCCGCGGCGGGTGTCCGGCTGATCGCGCCCGGGGACAACCTGCTCGCGGAGATGACGCCCAGCTGGTCCACGACGGATGCGCAGGGCCGCTACACGCTGGATGGCGTGACGCCGGGCTCCGTCCAGGTGAGGCTCTTCGCGCCCCAGGGGAGGGCGCTCGACCGGTACCCCGGGGCGGAGCTGACCGCTGGCGAGGTGCGGCGCTTCGACATCCAGCTCGGCGCGTTCGTCCCCGTCACGGTCAAGCCGGTGATGGGCCGCACGCGTGGGACGGAGGCGGTGGAGTCCGTGCATGTGAATGTCCAGTTGGAGCCGCAGGCGGATGGCACCTTCACGGGCATCGCCGAGTCGGGCCGCTACTCCGTCTCCATGTGGGGCCGCCGGAACGGGCGGGAGGTGGCGGCACGGAAAGACGTGACGCTGGCGCCTGGCGCCCCGGCGGTCATCGCGTTCCCCTTCTCCGAGCTCAAGAGCGCAGGGATGGTGTTGCCGTGGTTCTCCAGCGACCCAGGCGTGTTCGAGGTCTCCGGCCGCGTCTTCCTTTCGGACGGCGCGCCGGTGAAGGGGGCGTGGATTGGGGCGCAGAAGCCGGGTCCACGGGGGCGACGGTGTGGCAGCTCGCCCGATGACCACGCGCATGTCCGCTTCGATGGCCCCGAATTCGTGGTGACGCCTCGGGTGGGGGCGGGGCGAATCTTCGCGTGGCTGCCGGATGGCCGCGCGGGCAGCGCCGCTGTCCGGGGCGGGAAGGGGGAGCGCGTGTCCGTCGACATCCACCTGGAGGAGACGGGCGCCGTCGCCGCGGTGATGGATTTCGGAGACGGCCACCTCTGGGGCAGCCGGCAGGAGATCACCGTGGACGGCCATTGGGTCGGCGCGTCGCACTACACGCTGTGGGATGGCAGCATCTTCGTGCCGGGGCTGAAGCCGGGCAAACACGTGCTGCGCACCTCCAACGGAGACGTGGAGTTCAACGTCAACGCCCGCGAGGTGACGAACCTGGGCGTGCTGAGACGGCCGCCGGAGCCTGAGGCCGCGCGCTCTGATTCAGAGGTCGCGGCCTCGGCGCCGTGACTACCGCGCAGCCTTCCGCAGCTCGTCGTCGATGATGGCGCGGAAGTGCTCCACCGGTCGGGCGCCCGTCACCTGGCGGCCGTTGATGAAGAACGTGGGCGTGCCCGTGGCGCCCACGCGCATGGCCTGGGCGACGTCCGCGGACACGTGCGCGTCATGCTGGCGCGAGTCCAGCGCCGCGTTGAAGCGGCCCACGTCCAGGCCCACCTGCCGCGCGTAGTCCTCCAGCGACGCCCGGTCCAGCTTGCGCTGGTTGGCGAAGAGCACGTCGTGGAACTCCCAGAACCTGCCCTGCGCGTGCGCCTCCATGGCCGCCTCCGCCGCCAGCTTCGCGTTCGGGTGCTGCGTCAGGGGCTGGTGCTTGAAGGCCACGCGCAGCTTGCCAGGATACGCGGCCTCCAGCGCCTTCATCGTCGGCACCACGCGGGCGCAGAACGGGCACTCGAAGTCCGAGAAGGCCACCACCGTCACCGGCGCGTCGGCCGGGCCCCGGGACGGCGCGGCGCCCACGTCCACCTGCTGGATGGCCGGCTCCTCCGGCATCAGCTGCTGCGTGGGCGGGCTGTCCTTCCCGGCGGAGATGGTTCGCGCGTACACCTCCACCGGCCGCACGCCCGTCCGCACCAGGGCCTCCGCCTTGCTCAGCTCCTCGTCCATGACACCCGTGAAGACCTCCAGTGGCTGGGCTCCGCTGATGAAGCGGCCATTCACGTAGAAGGCCGGCGTGCCGGTGGCGCCCAACTGCATCGCCAGCGCCTCGTCCTGGCGGACGCGCTCCGCCAGCCGCGGGTCCGCGCGGTCCTGGTTCCAGCGCGAGACGTTCAGGCCCACCTTCATCGCGTAGCGCTCCAGGTCGGCCTCGCTCAGCGCACGCGGGTTCGCGAAGAGCGCTTCATGCATCTCCCAGAACTTGCCCTGCTCACCCGCCGCCAGCGCCGCCAGCGCCGCCGGCCGGGCGCGCGCGTGGTTGGCCAGCGGATGGTGCTTCATCACCACGCGCAGCTTGCGGCCGTAGCGCTCCTGGAGCTGCTTCACCGTGCCGTTCGCGCGCGAGCAGAACGGGCATTCGTAGTCGGAGAACTCCACCAACGTGATGAGCGCGTCCTCCGCGCCCGCCGTCGGAGAGTCATTCACCGGCACCTTGTAGACGGTGGGCGAAATCGGCGCACGGGGCCGCGCGCCGGGGGCGGGCGCCTTCGCCGCGAGGTTGGCCGCATGGGCCGTTCCCGTGGCCAGCTCCGTGGGACGCGCCACGCGCCCCCCCGCGAAACCCAACGCCAGACCGACACTCAGGCTCACCCAGACAGACGACTTGGACATGGTGTTCTCCAGGAAAAAGACACACCCGTGGCGCCGCGGTCCGCCGCGTGACACCACCGGACCAGGCTTGCTCAGGCCCGGCGCCCAAGGAGTGGCGCGAGGCCCTTCGGAGTTTCAGCGCCGCCTCGAAGAATTTCCGCGCCGCTGGCGGTCCCCATGGGAGCAGGCAGGTGCCCGCCAGGTGGGTGGCGCTCCAGCGCATCCTGGCCGGGCCGGTGGTTGTCCGTCACCCGGCAGGCCCCACCTTTGAAGCAGGAAGGAGGTCAGGGCCTCATGCTGCGCAAAGCAAGCGGGTGGGTGTTGGGCCTCGCGGCGCTGTCGCTGCTGCTCTGTGGCGACGGGGCGACCGCGCAAGGCACACAGCAGGAGCCCGCGCGGACGGAGCAGGCGCCAACAGGGCAGGCCCTGACTTCGTCGGACGCCGCGGCGCTCCAGCGCGAAGTGAATCAGCTGCGCGCCGAGCTGCTGCAGCTCCGCCAGGAGGTGACGCAGCTCCGCGGGCAAGTCGCGGGCACGGGCGGCGCGGGCATTCCTCCAGGCGCGAGGGTGGTGAGTCCGCAGCGGGACACGGCCGCCCAGCAGGACACCGGCGCGCAGCCAGGCACGGGAGGCGCCGGCTCCTCGGGCGTCGTCAGTGACGTGCCGCCCGCGGGCGCGGACGTGCCATCGCCTCCCGGTACGGCCGTGGTGGATGCCGTCTACACCGGCGTGGTGCGCTCCGTGGGCGACACGGAGGTGGCCATCGCCGTCGGAGACGGTCCGCCGCTGACGCTTCGCGTGGACCCCCAGACGCGGGTGTTCCGGGACGGGCGCAACATCGCCTTGCGGAAGCTCGAGCCCGGCGAGCAGGTCCGCGCGGTGGTGAATCTGCTGGATGAGGAGCGGACGATGGAGATCTCCGTGCTCCCGTCCAATCCACCCCGGAAGTGAGGTGCCAGGTCCATCCACGCCGCGTCAGTCGCACGCCCGATGCTCGTCCCCGAGGCGGAGGTTCCCACCATGTCTGCTTACGACCGTTACCGTGCACTCCTGAACAAGCTGCGGCTCGCCCGCGCCCGGCACCCTGAAGGCGATTCACCCGAGGAGGACGGGCTGCTCGACGACATGGATGACGTCTGGATGGAGATGAGCGAAGGCGAACGCTCCGCCATCGCCACCGAGAGGGCCCGGGTGCTGGGCCTCCCCGAAGCCCAGCCCGCGGACTCGGCGGCGCAGCCCTGACGCCGCGGCCCTACTTGCGCACCGGTGGAAGGGAGGAGCCCGGGGAGGCCGCGCCGCCGGACTCCGGCTTCATCCGCCGCGGTCCGGCGTCCCGCTCCCGCGCCTTCAGCACCGCGTGGGAGTAGTCCACCACCGAGGCGAAGGACAGCACGCCGATGAGCGCGACCAGGGGCACCACCGCGGGGGGAAACAGCAGCACGCACAGCAGCGTCACCAACTGCAAGGAAGTGACGGCCTTGCCCAGCATCCGCGCCTTCAGCTCGACGGAGCGCAACCCGGGCGCCAGGCGAGCGACGAAGAAGCCCACGGTGGTGCCGACGTCGCGCAGCACCAGCAGCAGCACCGCCACCCCGCTGATGAGCCCGTCCAGGTAGCAGACGAGGAGGGCCGTCACCATGAAGGCGCGGTCGGCCACCGGGTCGATGAGCGCGCCCAGCCGCGTGGCGAGCCCCCTGTGCCGGGCAATCCACCCATCCAGGAAGTCCGTGAAGGCGGCCAGCACCACCAGCCCCGCGCGAACCCAGGCATCCGGGACGAGGATGAAGGCCACCGCCAGGGGCAGCCGGGTCAGCGACAAGGTGTTGAGCAGCGCGAGGCTCGCCTGACGGCGCATACGACTCAAGGTAGTGCTCGGTCCCCGCCGCGCACGTTCCAGGGGCGGCGAGCGTTCAGCGGTAGACCCACCCCCGGGGACACAGGGCAGGCAGGGAGCGGCTGGATTCGAGCGGGCGTGAGGGAACTTCAGGCCCATGAGAGACCTCCAACCCGCGGCGCCACCTGTCGTGCCGCCCTGACTCCTGGAGATGGCTGCTTCGTGTCCGCGTTCGACTGTCCGCCGTGCCCGTCCTCCTCGTCCCTCCCCGCCACCGAGGGCCGCTTTCGTCCGTGGACCTGGACGCTCCTGTGGGCCTTGTGCCTGCTCCCTATGTCCGGGGGGGCCGCGGAGGAGGGCCAACCCCGGCCCGCGACGAAGGAGGAGCTGGCGCGCTACACATGGCTGCCGGCCCAGGCGGTGGTGCGCCCCTTGGAGGCCGCCGTGGCGCCGCCGGAGGGCTACACGCGGGTGCCGGTGGTGAAGGGCTCCTTCGGGGCCTGGCTGCGAGGCCTGCCGCTGCGGCCGGAGGGCACGCCGGTGCTCAGCCACCAGGGCGGGCGGATTCTGGCGGCGGGGGACGCGCGGCTGGCGGCGGTGGCGGAGCTGGACGTGGGCACCGCGAACCTCCAGCAGTGCGCGGACTCCGTCATCCGCCTCCATGCGGAGTGGCGCTGGGCCAGCGGCGCTCGGGAGCGCCTGGCCTACCGCTTCACCAGCGGGCACCTGGCGCAGTGGCCTCGGTACGCGGAAGGGGACCGGGCGCGGGTGTCGGGCTCGAAGGTGACGTGGGTGCGCGGCGCGGCCCCGGATGCCTCACGCGCCAGCTTCCGCGCGTGGCTGGACCTGGTCTTCACCTACGCGGGCACGCACTCACTGGAATCTCTCAAGGGGCGGCCCTCGCGCGAGGACGTGCGGCCCGGGGACTTCTTCGTGCTGGGTGGAAGTCCCGGGCACGCGGTGCTGGTGCTGGACGTGGCGGCCAACGCGAAAGGGGAGAAGGTGGCGCTGCTGGGGCAGGGCTTCATGCCCGCGCAGGACTTCCACGTGCTCTCCGCCGGAGGCGACACCGGACCCTGGTTTCCGCTGGAGGGCGAGGACGTGGTGACGCCCTTCTGGAAGCCCTTCCCCTGGTCCTCACTGCGGCGCTTCTGACCGCGGGCCTGGCTGCCTCGCCGGCCGTCCTGGGTGGAGCCCCCCGGCTTCACCTGGACGGCGCGGGGCGAGGCCTGGCCTCACGGTGCCATCACGAGTGGAGCGGCTGGCCCAGGCTCGGCTGCTGGGACGCGGCGGCCGCGGCGGCGGAGGCCTCCGGCTCACGCGTGAGGTACTGGATGAGGCTGTTCTCCTTGCCCAGGTACGTGTCGAACTGATTCACGCCGTCCTCCAGCAAGCCGGCCTGCTCGAGCTGCGCGTGCATGGCGGGCAGGTTGTAGAAGGGCACGGAGGGGAAGGCGTGGTGGGTGAGGTGCAGGTTCACGTTGAGCGGCGCGATGAAGAAGTTCTCCAGCGCGGTGCCCAGCACGTCGCGCGTCTCGCGCGTCTCGTCACCGGACGTCGTCTCCTCGATGGGGTGCTCACCCAGGGCGCGCATCCGGAAGAAGGCCATCATCACCGTCGTCGTCGGCAGCACCCACAAGAGCAGCCAGTGCAGCCACGCGCCCGTCGTCACCAGCACCGTGACGAGCGTGGCCACGTACAGCCAGTAGCGCAGGTGCTCGCCCGCGGAGATGCGCGGCCGGGCGCGGCCCACCAGGCGACCCCAGTACGTCCAGGGCAGCACCACCTTCAGGTGGTTGGGGGCGTACAGGCCTAGCGCGTCCGCCAGGAAGACGGCCGTGGCGCGCATCGGCGTGCGGGGGAAGTGCCAGGAGGCGTCCACCAGCTGCCCGGCCAGGTACGGGTCCCGCGCCGTATTCACGTAGCGGTGGTGCAGCATGTGCTCGTGCCGGTAGCCCGCCGTCGTCATGTTGAGCGGGAAGGCGCAGAGCAGGTCGCTGACCACGTCCGACACCTTGCGGTTGGACAGGAAGTGGTAGTGCGCCGCCTCGTGCATCAGCGCTAGCAGCGCGTGCTGCCGCGTGGCGATGAGGACGGCGGCCAGCGGCCAGGCCCACCAGCGGTCCACGAAGAGCACGAAGGCAAATGCCGCCACGATGACCAGCCACTGACTGGCCATGGCCCACAGCGCCCGACCATTGTTCACCTGGGACATCTCCCGGGTGATGGCCGCCAGCGCCTTGCGGTCAACTCGGTGCGCGAACTGAATGTCTGCCTCATCCACCACTTGAGCGTACATGTCGGGGGGCTCCTTCTGCTTTACTCGGAAGCAGGGTGTTCCTGGACTCTTTCGCGCGGAAATGGGTGGTGAGGCAAGAAAATTCTTTCTGCAATGCACGCATTCCAGAGTGAGCGTGCCTATTTGGGTCTTCTTGTACCCCGTGGGGGTCTGATTTGTCCCGCCTATTCACTCAAGGTGGGGTGGGTTTCTACCCTTCTTTGTAGGAAATCACCCGCTCCGGGGTGGAGGTCGCAGGCCTCCGGACATGAAAAGGGCCTGGAGACCGGTGTCGGTCGCCAGGCCCTGGTTCACAGCGGGGTGGGTGGGCTCAGGTGGGGGTCCACTCCACCTTCAGGTGCTTCATCTGCCGCAGCACCAGGCTCTGCCAGGTGCCGAAGTCCTGGCCGGGGACGAGCTTGGGGTCCGGCAGCCGGTCCAGGAGGATGTTCGTCGTGATGTCGAACTGGAGCCGGGCCAGGGGCGCGCCCAGACAGAAGTGGGTGCCGCGGCCGTAGGTGAGGTGCTGGGGCACCTTCTCCCGGTCCACGTCCAGCTTGCTGGCGTGGGGGCAGAGGGCTTCGTCCCGGCTGCCCGAGGCGAAGAGGAGCAGCAGGCGCGCGCCCGCGGGAATCTTCACCCCGCTCAGCTCCACGTCCTCCTTCGCGGTGCGAATCATGGCGTGGGAGACGGAGTCGTAGCGGCTGGACTCCTCGAGGAACTTCGGCACCAGGGCGCGGTCGTCGCGCAGCCGCTGCCACAGGCCATGCTGCAGGGCCACCTTCCAGGCGTTGGCCATCAGCGCGGTGGTGGACTCATGGCCGGCCGACAGCATGGACGCGCCCACGGCCATGACCAGCTCGTGCATGCTCAGCGCCTCGCCGTCGCTCTCCACGGCCACCAGGTAGCTGGTGAGGTCCTCCTGGGGGTGCTTCTTCCGGTCCTCGATGAGGCGGATGCAGTACTGCTGGAACTCGATGACGCCCCTGGCCATCTCCGGCTGGAGTTCGGGGGCCACGTACTCGAAGACGAGCTGCTGCCAGTCCGAGCTCCAGCGCTTGATTTTCCAGACGTCCTCCTGCGGCACGCCCATGACGCCGAGGATGACGTGGACGGGCAGGGGCCAGGCGAGCTGCTGCACCAGGTCCGCCTGGCCGTCCTGGGCGAAGCGGTCCACCAGGGTGGTGGCCATCTGCTGGATGAAGGGGCCCATGCCGGCGATGCGCTGCGCGGTGAAGCCCCGGTTCATCAGGCGGCGCAGGCGGGTGTGCTCGGGCGGGTCCATGCCCAGCAGCACGTGCGCGGTGGGGAAGCCCTGGTCCAGGATGGCCTTGGCCTCGTCCGTGAGGTGGGTGCCGCTGCCCAGCATGTCCCGGTTGGAGTACTGCGCCGGGCTCTTCAGCACCTGGGAGATGTCCTCGTAGCGGCTCACCAGCCACATGTTCAGCATGGGGCTGAAGCTGACGGGCTCGTCCTTGCGAAGCTGCTCGAAGAAGGCGTGTGGGTCCTCCGCGTGGGGGCCGGTGAAGGGGTTGTACTGGGCGCCCAGGTGGGGGCAACGGCCCGCGGATGCGTGGGCGGGAACTCCGGTCTCTTCCTGCTTTTGCGCGGACACGGGCATGGCGGGCTCGCCAGACGAGCGCGGCCCCCCGGCACGCGGTTCGTCTGCAACGGGTGGAGTGGCAATGGAGGGGCCAGGCCCCTACAGGCGGTGCGTCAGGGGTGCGGGGAGCCGGCGAGGAACGACCGGGCGGGATGGGGCTCCCCTAGTCCGCCTATACAACGAATTCTGGCTTTATTGCCAGCAAGGGCGCATTTTTTCATTTTCACTGGTTTTCAGTGCTGACGTTTGATTCCAGTAAAAATGCATCCTGCGCCGGACGGTGCGTGGAGGTTCACTTGGAGAGTGACTTCCGGGCGGGCCGCGGGCACACCTGGAGCGTGCCCACCGGGTGGTGGTGGGCGGGGCTCCAGGGCTTGGGGGGAAATGGGGCGGAAGCTCAGCCCAGCTTCTTCTTGTGCTTCTGGCGGTGCTGCGCCACCCAGGCGCGCGCTTCGTCGTGGTCCTTCACGAAGGTCGTCTCGAAGCGCGCCTTGCCGGTGAAGAGCATGCCCAGCGCGATGACCTTGCCGAAGGTCTGCTGCACCACGTCCGCGCCGACGTACACGGTGCCCTTGAACCAGTCCGCCTTGCCGTTCTCCGACAGGTAGCGCCGGGGCTCCGCGCCCAGCTGGGACTGGCCGATGTCGGCGATCAGGTAGTAGGGCCCGTATTGCTGGGCAATCTCCCCGTACACGTCGACCGCGCGCTTGATTTCCTCCAGGTCGATGGGACCGATGAAGGTCGCCTGTACGACGTCGGGCGCCTCATAGCGCACCGAGTGGGCACCGAACTTCCATTCCAGTTGCTGCATGTCACTCCCTCCAGAAACCCTGGTGAGCATAACGCCCACCAGGGAATAGCGCGAGATGCATGCCTGTCAATTTGGACGTGGAATTCCTGACCCACTACCCTGCTTTGCTCTTGAGCCGGAGCCGGTGCTGAGCCACCCAGGCGCGGGCTTCGTCCTGCGTCTTCACGAACACCGTCTCGAAGGTCGACTTGCCGGTGAAGAGCAGCGCCAGGGCAATGGCCTTGACGAAGGTCTGCATGACGATGTCGGCGCCGACGTAGATGATGGCGTGAAACCAGTCGGAGCTGGCCTTCTCCGACATGTACCGGCGGCCGGCCGCTTCGAGCTGCGAGCGGCCGATGTCCGCGATGAGGTAGTACTGGCCGTGGTCGGTGGTCGTCTGGTGGTAGAGCGTCACCGTCTCCTTCACCTCGTCCAGGGTGATGAGGCCGTTGAACTCGGCGACCAGGGTGTCCGGCTCCTCGAAGTGGGCCCGGTGGGCTCCGCACTGCCAATCCCGAGGCTGCTGTTTCATCGCTTCCCCCTCCCAGTTGTTCCTGCCTGGGTGAGAATACCGCTGAGGCAGCGTCCAAGCGAATCGTGGCTCTCCCTTGGTTCATGATGACTCACCGGGCGTGATTGGTTTTGCGGGACACGCCTGGAGGTCTGGAAGGTTTGTTTTCATTCAGTGCGCCAGACTTCCGGGGTGTTGACGCGCGGACCGACCTGGATTCCCGGGCTTGACGGGGCGGGGTGTGGCTGGAGTCATGCCCGCGCATGAGACGCGTCTCCACCATCGTGCTCGCGCTGGGCCTCGTCGTGGGCCTGGCCATCTGGGGCTGCCGGCGGCAGGACGCGTCGGGCGAGGCGGGGGGGCGCACGCGGTTGGTCTTCAAGTATCAGCCGCTGTGGGGGCCGCCGGAGCCGTTCCGCGAGCTGCTGGCGCGCTTCGAGCGGGAGAATCCGGGGGTGGAGCTCATCACGGAGGCGCTGCCCAACGCGTCCGACCTGGCGCACCAGTTCTTCCTCACGGCGCTGGAGGGCGGGGCGCGGGACTTCGACGTGCTGGTGGCGGACGTCGTCTGGGTGCCCGAGTTCGCGCGCGCCGGCTGGATTGCGGACCTGTCCGCGGAGTTCCCGCCCGAGCGGCTGCGTGAGGACTTCTTCCCCGGCCCCGTGGAGGCCGTGGTGGTGGAGGGGCGCACGTACGCGGTGCCCTGGTACCTGGACGTGGGGTTGCTCTACTACCGCACGGACCTGGTGCCGCGCGCGCCGCGCACCTACGCGGAGCTGGAGCGCTTCGCGCGCGAGGCGATGGCGAAGACGCCCGGGCTCCAGGGCTACGTGTGGCAGGGGCGGCAGTACGAAGGCCTGTCCTGCAATGTGTACGAGGCGCTGTGGGGGCATGGCGGCCGGGCGCTGTCGGAGGAGGGGCGGGTGCTGCTGGATGACGCGCCCGCGCGCGAGGCGCTCGCGTATCTGCGAGGGCTGGTGGAGCGCGGGGTGTCGCCCGCGACGGTGACGGGCTTCTCGGAGGAGGAGTCGCGGCGGGTGTTCCAGGAAGGGCGCGCGGTGTTCATGCGCAACTGGCCGTATGCGTGGAGCGAGGCGCAGAAGCCGGACTCGCCCATCCGCGGCAAGGTGGGCATCGCCCCGCTGCCGACGGTGAGCGGCGCGCCTGGCGCGGGGGCGCTGGGCGGGTGGCAGCTGGCCGTGAATGCCCATGTGTCGCCAGCGCGGCGGAAGCTGGCGGCGCGGCTGATTGCGCACCTCACGTCCCCGGAGGCCAACCGGGTGCTGGCGCTGAACTACGCGCGCAACCCGCCTCGGCCCGCCGTGTACCAGGACGCGCGCCTTCGCGACGAGGCGCCGTTCATCGCCGGGCTGCTGCCCATGGTGGAGCGCGCGAAGCCGCGGCCGGTGACGCCGTACTACAACCTGATTTCGGATGTGCTCCAGAGCGAGTTCTCCGCCGCCGTGGCCGGGCTGCGCACGCCCGAGGCCGCGTTGAAGCGCGCGCAGCGGCAGGTGGACCACCTGACGGGGGAGGGGCCATGAGCCGGCGGGGGAGCATGGCGCGAGAGCGGCGGCAGGCGTACCTGCTGGTGGCGCCGGCGGTGCTGGTGCTGGGGGGCGTGGCGCTGTACCCCATCCTGGCCGCGGTGTGGCTGAGCATGCACCGCTTCATCCTCGTCTTCGGCGAGCGGCGCTTCACGGGGCTGGAGAACTACGCCTACCTGCTGGGGGATGCGCGCTTCTGGGCGGCGCTGGGGAACACGGCGTACTTCACGGCCGTCGCCGTCACGGTGGAGCTGCTGCTCGCGGTGCCGCTGGCGCTGCTGCTCCAGCGGGCGTTCCCGGGCAGGGGGCTGTTGCGCGCGTCGGTGCTGGTGCCGTGGGCGATTCCCACCGTGGTGAGCGCGCGGCTGTGGGCGTGGATGTTCAACCCGGAGTACGGCGTCATCAACCGGCTGCTGCCCGGGCAGGACATCAACTGGCTGGGCGCGCCGGGGTACGCGCTGCACGCGGCCATCCTGGTGGACGTGTGGAAGACGACGCCCTTCGTGGCGCTGCTGGTGCTCGCGGGCCTGCAGGGCATCTCGGAGGACTTGTACAAGGCGGCGCGGGTGGACGGGGCCTCGCCGTGGCGGACCTTTGTCTCGATTACGCTGCCGCTGCTCAAGCCGGCGCTGCTCTTGGCGTTGCTGTTCCGCTCGTTGGATGCGTTCCGGGTGTTCGACGCCATCTACGTGCTGACGGAGGGCGGGCCGGCGAACACGACGGAGACGCTGAGCATCTACGCGTACAAGACGCTGATGTGCTCGGGGGACTTCGGGTACGGGAGCACGCTGTCGGTGGCGACCTTCCTGTGCGTGGTGTTGCTGGCGGCGGTGTGGCTGCGGCTCTTGGGGCGTGAGGAGGCGGCGCGATGAAGCGGCCCGGGCTGGGCACCGCGCTGGCGGTGGTGGCGTTCCTGACCTTCTTCCTGGGGCCCTTCTGCTGGCAGGTGCTGACGAGCCTGTGGCCGGATGGCGAGCTGACCCGGCCGTGGCCCTCGCACCTGACGCTGGAGAACTACGCGAGCGTCCTGTGGGGCCGGCCCTTCCTGCGCGTGGTGTTGAACTCGCTGCTGGTGGCGGCGCTGACCACGGGCTTCTGTCTCACGGTGGGGGCCGCCGCGGCGTTCGCCCTGGCGAAGCTGGAGTTCCGAGGCAAGGGGCTGCTGCTGAGCGCGGCGCTGGCGGTGAGCATGTTTCCGCCCATTGCCACGGTGAGTCCGCTGTACCTGATTCTGCGCACGGTGGGGCTGCGGGACAGCCTGGTGGGCCTGGCGTTGCCGTATGCGACGTTCGCGTTGCCGCTGACGCTGTGGGTGCTGACGTCGTTCTTCCGGGCGCTGCCCGACGAGCTCTACCGCGCCGCGCGCGTGGATGGCTGCACGCCGTTCCAGGCCTTCCGGCAGGTGCTGCTGCCTTTGGCCGCACCGGGACTGGCGACGACGGCGATTCTGGTTTTCATCTTCGCGTGGAATGAGTTCCTCTACGCGCTGACGTTCCTCTCCACGCCGGAGAAGCGCACCGTGCCGGTGGCCATCAGCCTGTTCGCCAGCGAGTACCGCGAGCCGTGGGGTGAGATTGCCGCGGCCTCCGTGGTGGCCACGCTGCCCCTGGTGGCGCTCACGGTGCTGTTCCAGCGGCGGATTGTGTCCGGGCTGACGGCGGGCGCGGTGAAGGAGTAGCGGGCGGGCTCAGTGCTGCGGCGCCGTGAGGATGGCGCGCAGCTCGGTGGCCGCGAGGTCTGGGGTGGTCACGGCCTTGTTGACGAGGGCTTGCAGGGTGGATGCGTCCAACTGCTCCAGGCGTTCACCGGCGTCGGCGGGGAAGGCAAGGCCCCGGGCCTCCGCGAAGGTCCGCAACACCTGACTCCATGCACGGGCTCGCTCCTTCGCGCGCTGCTCTTCCCAGAACGGTGAATCAATCATGATGTTCCTCAAGTGCTGACTGAGCCTGTCCTGCCCGAACCGGCGGGATGCCAGCGTGCCGAGTACCACGAGCAAGTCTAGGCGCTCCTCTGTCGAAAGGCTCGGTTCCTGCTGGATACGGGACTCCGCCCAGGCGATTCGCTCGGGGCCCGCGTTTGACTCCAGGACAGAGAGGGGCAGCAAGGCCGTGGCTGCCTGCAAGGTGGGCTGGCGGTAGTCCACCTCCCAGAGGCGTATCACCTGGAAGTCGAAGCGCAGCACGCGCATCCCAGCGCACTCGAAGCGATATGGCGGAGACGCGCCTTCGGCTTCCGGTACGAGGTAGATGGCGACAGGGAGTACGGGCAGTCTTTCCCGGCGGTGGATGCGGACCGTGTAGTCCAGCAGGCGCTCCGCGAAGTGTGGGTCCGCCTGCGCCTGGATTTCAACGTCCACCGCGAAGCGCACACCATGGGCTTCCACCACCAAGACGGTGTCCGCGCGCCGCTCGGATTGCGGGAGGCTGGAGTCCGCCATCCGGATGAAGGCCGGTGTCTGCCCACCGAAGAGGAGCAGCAGGAGTTGCTCGGGGTGGCCTTGCACCAGCCTGCGCAGGATGAGGTCGAAGACGGAGGTCATGAAGTGTGGAGACCCTAAGGGTAGGGTCTGACATGCGTATCTCCTCGGGTTCAGGCGGGGTGTGAAAGACCCTGGCCTGGACGATTCAAGGGCTGGACTGAAAATGCCCCTGTGGCGCAGGCTCCGCCGTCTTGACTCAGCCTGCTCAATCCCAGCTTGGTCCCTATCGGCTGCTGCGCCTGCTCGGCAGCGGTGGCATGGGGGAGGTCTTCGCGGCCGTCCACGAGCGCGTGGGCAACCCGGTGGCCTTGAAGGTGCTGTCTCCCTCCGCGGCAGAGGACCCGCAGCGCGTCGCGCGCTTCCTTCAGGAGGCCCGGGCGCTGGCACTGCTCGAGCATCCGGGCGTTGTCCGCATCCTGCACTGTGATCGTGTCGGCGACACGGTGTACCTGGCCATGGAGCAATTGCAGGGACAATCGCTCCGGCAATGGATGCAAGCGCAGCCGAACATCCCAATGGCAACCGCGCTGGCCCTCTGCGCGCAGGTGGCTGCCACCATGGTGGACGTCCACGCGCAGAACATCGTCCACCGGGACTTGAAGCCAGAGAACCTCTTCCTGTGCCCGGACGCTTCGCTGGCGTCTGGATATCGCGTCAAGGTGCTGGATTTCGGCATCGCCAAGGTTCCGGAGGGACAGGCGGACCTGCTGTCCACGCAGGTCCACACGCACGAAGCCACGCTCATCGGGACGTTCCGTTACATGGCCCCCGAGCAGCTCCTGAGCGCCGCGAAGGTGGATGGGGCCGCGGATGTCTACGCGTTGGGAGTGGTCCTCTTCGAGCTGCTCGCGGGCCGCCCACCCTTCGACGCGGAGGAGCCGGTGCTGGTCATCGCCGCGCATCAGCGTGAGCCGCCGCCGCCCTTGAAGCAGCTCGCGCCAGCCGTGCCCATCGGGCTCGCGTCGTTCATCGCGGACATGCTGGAGAAGCAGCCCGCGGCGCGCCCCGACATGAAGCGTTGCCGCGCCGTGTTCGAGCGCGCCTGGGCGCTGGATGCGGACGAGTGTCCGGTTCCTGGCCTCGCGCCCTTCACGGAGGCGCACGCGGAGCTCTTCTTCGGACGGCAGGTGGAGGTGCGCGGGCTGCTCGAACGCCTGGAGGAGGCGCGCCTGGGCACCCGACGCTGGGTGCAACTGGAGGGACCGAGTGGGGTCGGGAAGTCCTCGCTCATCCAGGCCGCGCTGCTGCCGGCGCTGAAGACGCTGTCCGCCAAGGCGGAGCCGCGATGGCGCATCGCCATCATGCGACCGTCGGACACGCCGCTCCGTCACCTCGCGGAGGCGCTCGCCGCCGCGTATGCGGACGTCGCCGCCGCCGGGACGCGCGATGGTATCGAGGCCTCCCTTCGGAGCGGCCCGGTCGCGCTCCACGACTTCGTCACGGCGCATACACCCAGCGATTGCCGCCTCCTCCTGGTCCTGGAGCCGATGGAGGAGTTGTTCACGTTGAGCAGCGCCGAGCTGGCGGCAATGGACGCGTTGCTCGCGGCCGCGCTGGCCGCGCCTGAGACGCCGCTGCGGCTCTTCACGAGCCTGCGCAGCGACTTCATCCACCGGCTCGAGCAGATGCCTTCGCTGCCGCACCACCTCCACGCCGCGGCGCGCTTCCCGCTGTTGCCCATGGGGGACGAGGCCCTGTCACAGGTCGTCCAGGGCATGGCGGGCCGCGCGAGGCTGCGGCTCAGCGAGGGGCTCGCCGAGCGGATGGTGCAGGATGTCCGGAGCCAGGGCGGGCGCCTCCCGCTGCTGGGGCATACCTTGCAACGCATGTGGATGCTCAGCGGTGGCGCTCCGCTGACACACCAGCACTACGAGCGGCTGGGGGGCGTCGGTGGGGCGCTGGCTCACGACGCGGAGGCGCTGCTGGAGCGCCTGGGGGAGGAGGGCAAGCAGCGCGCGAAGTGGCTCCTCCTGGAGTTGGTGCAGGTGGGGCGCGGCACGCCCGATACCCGGCGGCCCCGCTCCCGGAAGGACGTCCTCGCGGCGTCGGGAAACGACGGGCTCGCCGAGGAGGTGCTGCACCGGTTGTCCGGAATCCCCCTGGGCCCGTCCCCGGCGGAGCCGCCCGGGCTCCGGCTCATCGTGCTCTCCGGGGAGCGCGACCCGGCCCTCCAGCGCGTGGAGCTGGTGCATGAGACGCTGCTGCACCGGGTGCCGTCGCTCGTGTCCTGGCTGGAGCAGGAGCGCGTCGTGCTGGAGCGGCAGTCGGACCTGGAGGGCGTCGCGAATGCCTGGGAGCAGGCGCGCCGGCCGCGGGAGGGGCTCCCCACCGGGACGTTGCTGGAGCACTACCGGCGCGGGTTCGACTCACCGGGCCGTTGGGACACCCCCGCCCTCAGTCCCCGCGCGAAGGACTTCCTCCGGGCGGCGGAGCGGCTCTCACTGCGCCGCGTCCGTGCCCGGCGACTCCTCATGGGGCTGGCGGCGCTCGCGGGCCTGGCCATCCTCTTCTACGCGGTCCGGGCCGAGCAGGAGCGGCGGCACGCGCAGGCGAACCTCCAGCGCCTCGTCAAGGTGGCCGACGGCATCTCAGCGCAAGCAGACTGGGACCTGAGCCGGCGCGCGCACACGCTGGACATCCGCCGGGCCATGCTCACGCAGTTGGACGCGTCCTTGAATGAGTTGTCGATGGACGAGCAGGCCCAGCACCAGGTCCGGCTGGCGGCCGTTCGCGTCGCGCACCGCATGGGGGACGCCGCCTACTACGCCGGCTCCCTCTCCGATGCGGAGCGTCGGTTCTCCGAGGCCCGCCGCATGATGAGGGTGGCGGGGCTCGCCGACGACGACCTGCAATGGCAGCTCGCGCTCAATGACTCCAAGCTGGGGAAGGTCGCCATGGCGCGCGGGCAGTGGGCGCGGGCGGATGCGCACCTGCTGGCCTCCTTGCGGCACATGGAGGCCCAGCCCCAGGCCGGGAAGAAAGCCGTTGATGTCCGGCGCAGCCTCGCGGTGAGCCTGTCCGAGCACGCGGAGCTCCGGTGGGCGGAGGGGCGCGTCCGCGAGGCCGCGGCGCTCCTGGACCGCGCCAGCTCGCTGCACGCCCAGAATACCGGCCGCCCCTATGACGAGGCGCTGCTCTCGGTGGTCCTGGCGCAGCGTGGTGAGTTGGCCATCGAAGAGGGCGCGTTGGGGGAGGCCGAGGCGGTGGTGGCTCGCGCGTTGCGGCTTGCGCGGAGCGCGCGCGCGGCCCGGGGCGGCGAGGCGTTCTACCTCTGGCCGTTGGGGAGCGCCCTGGTCGCGGAGGGTCGCCTCCACGCGGCGGCGGGTCGCCTCCGGGAGGCCGAGGCGCGCTACGCGGAGGCACAGCGGCTGGGACAGGCGTTGCTGGATGGCGAGCCCCCCAACAAGCGCTATGCCCTCATGGCGGCCAGCGCGCTTCAGGGGCACGAGGAGGTGTCCGCCGCCCTGGGTCTGGATGCCCCGCGCGCGGAATCCCGTGAGGGACGGTGTACCCTGGTGCGGCGATTCCTGGCGCAGGACCCGGAGGACGTGCGCTTCCAGGCCCTCACTTGTGAAGACGCGAAGCCGTTGAGAGGGGGACGTGATGATTCCGCCATCCAATGATGAGGCGTCGTTCGAGGAGTTGCTCCAGCGGGCGCGGGCCGGCGAGCACGCGGCGATGGACGCGTTGTTCCGGAGGAGCTGGAAGGCCTTGGAGCGGCACGCGGCCAAGAGCCCCGCGTTGGGGCTCCAGGGGGCCACGCGTCCGTCGGACATCTTCCAGCAGTCCGCCTTGCGTGCCTTCGAGAAGCTCTTGTCCTTCCGTGGCCAGACGGAGGGCGAGTGGAACGCATGGCTCAAGCAGGTCGTCTTCACGCAGTCCCTGGACGTCGTCCGCGCGGAGGTGCGCGAGGCGAAGCACGTCCCCGGGGGGAGGGCCTCCGGCGCGGAGGAGGTCGAGGCCATTCCCTCGGATGAACGGACACCCAGCCAGTTCACCGCCCGGCGAGAAGAATGGCGGAGGCTGCTGTCAATGCTCGCGCACCTGCCGCAGGAGCAGAGCGAGGCCTTCTCGCTTTGTTGGTTGAGGGAGTTCACCGTCGAGGAGGCCGCGCAACAGATGAAGAAGTCGCATGCCGCCGTGTCGTCGCTGCTTCAGCGGGGCATGAGCACGTTGCGGCGGCGGATGCGGGAGGACGGGGGGCCGCTCCAGGATGAAGCCGAGGTGAGCGCCGCGCTGGAGGCGTATTTCCGCCGACGGGACGCGGGAGCGCCGCTGGACCAGGAGGCCTTCATCGCGGAGTACCCGGACTGCGCCGGTTCACTGCGCGAGGTCCTGGACTTCGTGACGCGGCTGCGTCCGTACACGCCCGCCATCAGCCCTTGAGCGAGGCGCGCCCGCCATGTTGCCACCAGGGACCCAGGCCGGGGAGTACCGCATCGAACACCGGGTCGCGGTGGGGGCGACGAGCGACGTCTACGAAGGCCGCGACGCCCAGGGCGGGCAGGTCGCCATCAAGGTGCTCGCGGCCCGGTGGGGCGTTCACGCGGAGCTGGTGGCGCGCTTCCTCCAGGAGGCGCAGTCACTCCTCGACTTGAGACATGCCCACCTGGTGCGCGCGCTGGCCTTTGGCGTCATTGACGCGCGGCACCCCTACCTGGTCCTGGAGTGGCTGCCCAGAGACCTGGAGCAGGGGCTGGCTGGCGCGGGAGGCCGCTTCGAGGTCCCTGACTGCGCGCGGGTCGTGCACCAGCTCGCGGAGGCGCTGTCCCTGCTTCACGCGCGCGGGTGGATTCACCGGGACTTGAAGCCGGCGAACGTGCTCCTCGCCTGTGACAGGCCCGGCGCGCTGGACGTCCGGCTCGCGGACCTTGGGCTCGCCAAGCGGGTCGCCGAAGCCTCGGGCGTGGACTCCGCATTGCCGCTGTCGACCGCGGAGGAGGCCATGTTGGGGAGCCGGCACTACATGGCGCCAGAGCAGTGGGTGAACGCCAAGCGGGTGGGGCCCGAGGTGGACGTCTATGCCCTGGGCATCCTCTGGTTCCAGATGCTGGCGGGTGCGCTCCCTTTCCCTGGCGAGGCCGAGCACGAGCTGATGTTCCGGCATGTGATGGACCCTCCTCCCATCCAGCGGCTGGAGGCCAGCGCGCCCCGCGCCACCGTGGCGATGGTCGCGCGGATGCTCGACAAGGTGCCCGGGCGGCGTCCTCCGCTGGCGGAGGTGCTCGCGCTGACCGCCGGTCCGGGCTGAGCGCGCCGCGCCCACTGGGAAATCACGCTGGCCGCGATGCCTTTTCCGCGCCGGGAGCGTCCTCTGGAGGAGACGGAACAGGAGGCGCCACCATGTGGAGCGTAGGTGAGGCATTGGAGCGGTTCATCAGCTCGTTGGAGCTGACGGAGGGACAGCGGAGCGAGGTCAGCAGGCAGCACACCCTGGTTCGCGAGGAGCTGAGCCGGAGGCTCGCCGGCTGTGAGACGTCCTTTCTGTCGGGCTCCTACAGCCGGAGCACCGCCATCCGGCCGCTGCATGACATCGACATCTTCACGGTGGTGGGGCGGGCCGCGTCCACATCGCCGGAGACGCCGGACGCGGCGCTCAAGCGGGTGCGTCAGGCGCTCCACGCCGCCTGGCCGAACAAGGAGCTCGCCATCCTCCAGCAGCACTCGGTGCACCTGGGGTTCACCGGGACTGGCATCGAGTTCGATGTCGTTCCTGCCTACCAGCACCCCTCTCAGGACCACTACCTCATCCCCGAGCGGAACTCGGGACAGTGGATTCGCACCAACCCACGAATCCACAAGGAGCTGAGCACCGCGGCGAACGAGCGGGCGGGCAAGAAGCTCAAGCCGCTCCTCAAGGCCGTGAAGCACTGGAAGCGCGAGCATGACCTCCGTCTCCTGGGGTCATTCCATGTGGAGGTGATGGGCTACGAGGCGTTCCCTCGTGCTCCCGCGGGCTACCTGGAGGGGCTTGAAACGCTCTTCGCCTTCTTGGCTAGCCGCGTGGACCGGCCGGTCCGCGACCCCGCCGGGTTCGCCAAGGCCGTGGACGAGCGGATGACCGGCGGGCAGCGGACAGCCGCGCGCAATGCGCTCCAGGGCGCGGCCAGGGAGGTGCGGCTCGCGCTGAGCGAGCGCGACGCGCGCCCGGAGGAGGCGCACAAGCGGCTCCGGAAGCTCTTTGGCGAGGCCTACCGGTACCGCTGACGCGGGGGGGGCCGGAAAGTGAACGGCGCCGCGATGGGCTCCCGCGCATTTTCGCGTCCTCTCTGGTGAGGCCCCTTCCAGGAGCGGACATGCGGAGCGAGGACATCCCCATCAACCCGAGGACGCGCGCGCTCATCGTGCGCTACGAGCAGGACCGGCCCGTCATCGAGGCCACGGCGCGGGACACCCTGATTCGGTACGGCCAGGAAGGAGACCGTGACGTGGCCTCCGTCGTCCTGCACCCGTATGACGCGGCCCGGGCCGCCCGGAGCCTCCCGGGGCAGGACTGGAGCGAGTCCTTCAGCGAGCACGAGCGCTTCGCGGCGGCGCTGCTCAAGCGGGAGGCGGAGCTGCACCTGGACCACCTCCCCATCCACCTCTTCGGCTGCGCGCCCCTGGCGCTGATGCTCGAGCTGGCCTCGCGGCTGCCGCGCCGGCCCGTCTGCGTCTATCAGCAGGCGCCGGATGGCTCCTGGTCGCTGGGGTACGACCGGATGGCCGCTCCGTCGGCGGAGGACTTCTTCCAGGTGGAAGGACTGCCCTCTGGCCGTCAGGGAGGAAGGGGCCACGTCCTGCTGGTCGTCGAGGTGACGCGGGCCATCCGGGACAACGTCCGTTCAAAGGTGGCGGCGTGGCTGCCAGAGGCGTCCATCCTGACGACGGTCTGCCTCCGCCCCGTGACGGGGCCGTCTCCCACGGCGGTCCAGAACCCGGGGCAGGTGACGCGCGCGGCGACGCAGCTCCGGGAGGTGCTCGACACGCTGCATGAGCGGCTGGATGGCGCTGAGTCCGTGGTCCTGGCCATCGACGCGCCCGTCAGCTTCGCGGCGGCGCTGGGCACGGTCGTCAATCCGACCACGCAGCATCCCCTGACGCTCCTCCACTTCAACGCGGACCGGCAGGGCTATGAACGGGTTCATGTCATTCGTGCGGTCCGCGCAGTGGCGCCTCGGAGCCCCACCGCGGACGACAAGCTCAACGCCATGCGGGTGCTCCGGGAGGTCCAGCGGGTCCACAAGGAGCTGGTCTCCTGGCTCAAGGAGCCCGAGCAGCAACCCTTCGTCGAGCACATCGACGGGCAGGCCTACCTGCGCAGTGAAATCGAGGACGACCCCGCCTACGAGCCCACGCCGCTCTTCCGCCATGGCGCGGGGAAGTGGAAGCTCGACTGGGAGCTGCTGCTGGGGCTGGGGGCGCTGCGCGAGCGGCTCCAGTCGCAAGAGGACTGGAAGGAGTGCCTGCGGCTGTTCCTCATCCACGAGGCCTTCCATGTCCGGCAGGGCGGGCTGACGTCGTACAACTACCGCGGCATCGGCAGGGCGGGCTTCGTACTGGAGGCCGCCGACTACGACGCGGACGCGGTGGGCGTCGAGGTGGCGCTGGCGTGGCGCAAGGCCAGGCAGGGCGGCACCGTGAAGGACGTGGGCTCGGTGAAGACGCTCGAGTCCATCGTCTGGAACTCGCTGGAGATTCTGCGCGTCTTTGAACCCGAGCGTCCCGTGCGGGAGCTGGCCGAGCGGAGGCTGCGCCGCTACCTCATCTGGCTCTTCCACGCGTGCCGGTTCTCGCAGCTCGCGCTGCGCGCTCCAGACGCCGAGGTGCGGGAGGAGCTGGAGCGGGTGACGGTGGAGCTGGTGGGGCTGCCGGCCTTCCGTGACCCGCACGAGAGCTACTTCCAGCAGCGGGTCCGGTTGTCGCTGGAGGACTCACGCGAGGAGGTGATGTTGGCGCTCTACTTCCGACACCGGCTGGTGCGCCTGGACAACGCGCGCGCCTGGGTGGAGGACCTGCTCCAGGCGCTCCGGGAATGGGAGGCGCCTCCCCGCGAGGAGCTCCAGGACCGCCTGCGGCTGCTCTTCGAGCGGCTCTTCGTGAGGCACCCGGAGCTGGTTGCTCCTCGGCTCGCGGGCGCGCGGTAGCCGCGCGCCTTGCAAGGCACGGTGGGGCTGACGCTCACCGTGCGTGCTCACACGCCTTGTTCACGCTGTTGCCCACTCTGCTGACACGGGAGCGTCATGCCCTCGCTGGACCTGCCTGAACCTTCTTCAACCGAAGCCAGCCACTTGCGGCGGCGCTCGGCCTCGGCGCCGAGGCTGGAGTCCTTCATGTTGGAGCTGAAGACCGTCACGCCCATCCTGGGCGGAGGGCCTGTGGCGCGCAGCGCGGAGCTCCCCTCCGTGGACATCATCCGCGTCCCCACCGTGCGCGGGCACCTGCGCTTCTGGTGGCGCGCACTGTATGGCCATGCCTACGTCGCGGGGGGCTCGGAGGCGCTGGCGCTTCGGGAGCGGGAACTCTGGGGCGGCATGGGGCGGGCCGGGAATGCGTCTGATGGCGACGCCGCGCGTGCCTGGCGCTCCCAGGTGGAGCTCCGGGTGACGGAGGTCCGGCCCGCGGGCGCGGACACGGGGAAGATCGACCTCGGCGCCCCGCACGCCTATGCGCTGTGGCCGGCTCGCAACGGCAAGCAGGAGGCGGATGTCCCTCGCTGGAAGCCGGGCCTCCGCTTCAAGTTGGAGGTGACCGCGCCCGAAGGTGACGCCATGGCACAGGTGCGCAACGCGGTCCGCGCCTGGATTCTGTTCGGTGGCTATGGCTCTCGCCCCCGGCGTGGCTGTGGCTCCGTCTGTCTGGAGCCCTCGGCCCCCGACATCACGCAATGGCTGCCGGCTTCGGCGGACCGGGCTTCGTTGAGGCGCCTCTTCGGAGACGTGCCGCTCTTCTCTCCCGAGCTGGCGGAGCACCCCTGTGACCTGCCCTTGCTCAGGGGCGCGCAGCTCTTCCAGGGAGGCGCGAGCACGCGGCAGCGCGACGGCGAGAAGGCCTGGCTGGCCGCGCTGGGCTGGTTGCGTGAGTTTCGTCAGGGCACGCAGCCCGTGTCCTCCGGAGACGCCGAGCTGTTGGGCGTGGCGAGGAGCCCTGGCCAGGGGAAGCGCGCGGGCCGCTCCAACTGGCCCGAGGCCGACAAGCTTCGCCGCTTCGCGCGGGCGTCCCGTCAATCCAGAAGCGCGGGCAATGCCTATCCACAGGTCCACGCGCCGCGCCCACAGCACTCGGCGACGCCGGCGTGGCCACGCGCGGGCTTCGGGCTGCCCATTGTCTTCCATTTTCAGCAGAAGCGGCGCGAGGGCGGCGACTACCAACCCAAGGAGCCGGATGACGTCCAGCTCCAGTGGCAGCGGCAGGTGGGCGGCCAGTGGGAGCAGATGGACCGGCTCGCGTCACCGCTCATCGTCAAGGCCTTGCCGCTCGCGGATGGCCGCTTCGAGCCCATCGCGCTGTGGCTGGAGCGCGGAACACCCAACGGAGGCCACGTCGTCATGACGCAGTTCAAGGACGCCGTCCCGCTCACCCGCGTGCCCTTCGCACGCGCGTTTCGTGCCCAGGACGACCAGCCCCTCTTCAAGTCACTCCAGCGCGCGGACAACCTCCGCGACGCCTTCTTCATGTGGCTGAAGGAAACCCGCAAGGCCCAGGAAGCGTGAGCCCATGAAACACGTCCTCGTCCTCAAGGTGGGCCCGGTGCAGGGCTACATCGCGCAGGCCCGCCGCACGCGGGACCTCTGGTACGGCAGCCAGGTCTTGTCGAACCTGGCCCGGGAAATGGCCGTCTCCCTGTTGGAGTCCGGAGCCACGCTCATCTTCCCGCACCCGGACCAGGCGCGGGACTCGCGCGCCGGGGTGGCCAACAAGGTCGTCGCCCTGGTGGAGGACGCGCCGGAGCAGGCGGCCCGGCGCGCCAGGGAGGCGGCGAAGTCCCGGCTGCGGGCCGAGTGGGCGCGCGTCTTCAAGGCGTGCCAGTCCCTGCTCATCCCGGACGCGGAGGCGCTGGCCGCGGAGCAGTTGGACACCTTCCTGGAGGTCCACGCCGCCTGGGCGCCGGTGGAAGACACACCCACGGGCTACGCCGCCGCGCTGGTGGAGGCCGAGCGGGCCCTGGAGTCCCGCCGGGGCCTGCGCGAGTTCGCGCCGTGGAAGCAGCGGCCACCGGAGGGGACGCACAAGTCGAGCCTCGACGGCGCCCGTCCGTCCCTGCTGCGCCGGGAGCGCCAGGCGGGCGGCCCCTGGCGCGATTTCCGCATTGGCCTGCGCGAGGAGCTGGACGCGCTCGGCGTGCTCAAGCGCGCGGGAGGCCAGCCAGGTCAGTTCGTGCCCGTGCCCTCCATCGGGTTGGCGGCCTGGCTCCAGGCGGCGGAGGCGCGGCACCCGGAGCTGCTCGCCCGGCTCCGCGCCGAGTGCGAGGCGCGGGGCTTCCAGCCCGTGCGCGGGAAGCGGCGGCCCTGGGTGGACGCCTTCCCCTTCGATGGCCAACTGCTGCTCCCCGAGCGCTGGCAGCCCTACTTCGAGGAATACGCCGTCCCGGAGCCTCGGGCCGCCGCCGCGCGTTTCGGACGTGATTACGTGGAGCCGCTGCGCAAGGCCATGGGCTTGGACGCGGAGCCCTTCCCCTACGTGGCGTGCCTGGTGGCGGACGGGGACAGGATGGGCCGCGCGCTGGAGGCGCTCGCGTCGCGGCCTGACGGACACCTGGCGCACCAGCGTGTCTCCCAGGCGCTCGCGGACTTCACCCGGAAGGCGCGGGCCCTCGTCGAGGCGCAGCACCGGGGCGTGCTCGTCTACGCGGGTGGGGACGACGTCCTCGCGTTCGTCACGCCCATGGACGCGCCCGCGTGCGCTCGGGCGCTGGCGGTCGCCTTCCGTGAGTCCCTGGAGGGGGCGCTCGTAGGCACGGGGGCCACGGTGCCCACGCTGTCGGTGGGGCTGGGCATCGGCCATGTCCTGGAGAGCCTGGGCGAGCTGCTGAACCTGGGGCGCCGCGCGGAGCGCGCCGCGAAGCAGGCGGGCCGCGACGCGCTGGCCATCCTCGTGGCGAAGCACGCTGGCCGGGAGCGGCTGTGGACGGCGCCCTGGGGCTCCAACCCCGTGGGCCAGTTGGAGACCGACGTGGCGCTGCTCACGCGCGACGCGCAGCCGCTCCCCCTGGGCAAGGTCCACGAGGTGGAGGCCCTCGCGCGCCGCTTCCCCGCTGACGGCGCCGCTGCGCCTGGGATGATGGAGCTGCTTCGCGACGAGGCCCGGCGCATCCTCGCCCGCGCCGAGGCGGGCCGCGCGCCCGCACCGCTCACCCCAGAGGCCGTGGGGCTCGAGCTGTCCTCCGCCATGGCGCCGCGGGAAGCCCTGGAGCGCTGGGCGTCGCGGCTGCTGGTCGCGGACACCTTCGCTCGCGCGGGGCGCGGGCTTGCTTCAGCACAGGACAAGGATGGTGCGAGGTAACCGTTCAGGGCTGGTGTTGAGGCCGGCGTCGCGGTGTGCAACCCGTGGCGGATGCGGACGAAACTCCCTGCGATGCTGGAATCGAAGATTGAACGGCTGGTCCACGAGTACCTGGTGGAGCAG
>NZ_JABXEO010000100.1:0-28083 GCF_013372585.1 Myxococcus sp. AM010 | reverse complement strand
CGCCCGCCCCGTGGTCCCTGGCAACACGTACAGCGGCACCCGGCCGCCTCCGGGAGGAACGCGCTGGACCACGCCGCGCGGCTCCAGCGGCAACAACCGGCCGTCGCGTGGCCAGCGCAACAACTCCGGCAGTGGCTGGAGCAGCCCTCCCGCGGGACGCACCTCGAACAACGCCGCGCCCAACAACAACGCCTCCGGGAGCGGCTGGAGCAGCCCTCCCGCGGGCCGCACCACGAACAACGCCGCGCCCAAGGACGATGACTCGCGCGACAACAACAGCGGCAACCGCTGGGGCAGCGGCAACTCCGGGAGCAGCGGCAACTCCAGCAGCGGCAACTCCAACAGCGGTAGCTCGGGCAGCGGCAGCGGCTGGAACACGCGTGGAGGCAGCAGCTCGGGCTCCAGCAGCTCGGGCTCCAGCGGCTCGGGCTCCAGCAGCTCGGGCTCCAGCGGCTCGGGTTCCAGCGGCAGCGGCTGGGGACGCGGTGGCAGCAGCTCCGGTAACAGCGGCAGCAGCAACCGGGGCTCCAGCAGCAGCTCGGGCTCCAGCTCCAGCGGCGGGGGCTGGGGACGCGGTGGCAGCAGCAGCGGGAAGTCGTCCTCGGGCTCCAGCGCGCCTCCGTCCGGCCGCTCGGGCTCGTCGTCGTCCTCCGGCGGCAACAGCCGCTGGCGCTGAGGCGGACCCCGCCGCGGGGCGGGTGATGGCCGCCTCGCTCTGGCTGGTTTGACGACATCTGGCGTCCACATGAACGGCGCCGCGTCCCACTCCGGGGCGCGGCGCTGATGTTTTTCGGACAGCGCGGCGCCCTCCAGCCCCCTGGTCAGCGCCACCGCGGCGTCGACCAGGGGACGGACGGGGCGCGGGGTGGATTGCCGCCGCGTGGGGCCGTGGAGAGGTTTCCCGCGATGATGCGTCCTCTCCTGATGGTTCCATGTGCCGTGCTGGGACTCTCACTGGGCTGCGGCCCTGGCGATTTCACACCCGACCCTGGCGTGCAGACCGACGACGCCGAGGCCGTGGACCTGGACAACCTCCACATCGGTGTCAGCGGCACGGTGGACCTGCTCCCCGAGGCCCGGCGGTTGCTCGAGGCCCGGGGCCTGCCCCTGCCTTCGCTGGAGGGAGCGCCCCTCACCGCCACGGAGCCCCTGCGGCTGGCGGTGAATGACGCCAACGCCACCTTCGGCACCACGCCGGCCGCCGCGGATGGCGCCTTCACCGTGCGCGACGTGGCCGTGCGGGAGATGCACTTGAGCCTCGCGGTGGGCGCGGAGGCCGCGGGGCTGGTGCCCAGCCATACCGTCGTCTACGACTCCGCCTTCACCGGTGCCCGGCCACGCACGGACATCGTCGGCGCGCGCGTGTGGGCACTGCCGGACGCCTTCCATGACGCGCTCAGCGTCGCCATCGGGGAGAGCGCCATCCGGGGCCACACCGACGACCGGGCGGCCACCCTGCGCGACGCCGGCTTCGTGCTGGGCCGTGTGGTGGACGCAAGCGGCCATCCCGTCACGGGCGCGAAGCTCACCCCCGACGACGAGGCGTTGGCCGGTCGCATCCACTACCCCACCGCCGACCTCCAGGGCGCGAACCAGGAGGGCACCGGCCCGGACGGCTTGTTTGTCTACGTCCACTCGGGCGCGGACGCGGAGGCCTTCCTCCTGTCCGTCACGGGCATGGACAGCTACGTGCCACGCAACGTGGGCGTGGCGCCGGGCTGGGGGCTGGTGCTCACGGTCCATCCCGGCCTCCACCCGCCGCCCTAGGCAGCGCGGCGTCCGGCCTTCCGCTCGCGGCTCGGCTGCTCGGGGCCCGCTGCCCCGCGCGCGGGCCGCCCCCATCCTCCATGGGAGGCGCGCGCGGCTCGAGCCAATGGACTGGCGGCGCCCATCCGTCCGCACCCGTCGCTGCGCCGCACTCTCGTCCGATGCCGGAAGCAAGGGCGCGACGCATCTCTCTCGCGGGAGTGTCTCGAACGGGCCTCGGGCCGGTGCGTCACGGGAGGAGCCCTGTGCGTTCCTGGGGGACGCCACGATGAACGAGAGCTGGAGGCCGCAGCGTCGGAGCGCAGCCATGGCCCGCGGCATCGCCTGGCTCGCCACGCTGGGCGTCCCGCTCGCGGGCGCGCTGTACCTCTTGGGCTGGGCCTGGAACGTGGAGATGCTGAGGCCCGGCGTGGCCGGCATTCCCATGACGCCGGAGACAGGCATCGCGATGATATTCGGCGGCGCCGCCCTGGGCCTGCGGCTGCGCCGCCGCCCGTCCCGCCACCAGGAGCCCGCGGCCACCGCCAGCGCGTTGGTGATGCTGGCCATCGGCGCGGTGAGTCTCCTGCGCGACCTCACCGGCTGGGACGCAGGGGCGGAGGCCCTGATGCTGCGCCTGCTCGATGAGCACGCCTCGGCGCTCCCTCGGCCCTCCCCCCTCTCCGCCATCTGCATGACGCTGCTGGGCGTGGCCCTGGCGCTCCCAGAGCGGGGCCGCTGCGTCCGGCTGCGCGACACGCTGGTCGTGCTGTCGCTGGTGACTTCGGCGCTGGGCCTCAACGGCCTGTTGATGGGCCCCTTGTTGATGGTGGGAACCCTGCCCTTCCTCGCCGAGCGCAGCATGGGCCTGCCCACCGCGCTGACACTGCTGCTGCTGGCGGTGGGCACGCTCTGCGCGCGACCGGGGCTGGGGCTGATGAGCCGCATCACCCGCGACTCGCTCGGCGGCTTCCTCGCGCGCCGGCTGGTGCCGGTGGTGCTGATCGGCCCCTCGCTGGTGGGCATGGTGTTGATGCTCCTGCACGACGCGCGCGCCATCAACCTGGAGGCGAAGCTCCCCATCTTCGCCACCATCGTGAGCGCGGGCGGCGCGGCGCTCGTGCTCCTGTCCGCGCGGGCCCTGGACCTCATCGAGGCCTACCGCCAACAGGCCACCTCGGCGCTGGAGTCCTCCGAGGCCCGCTACCGGGGCCTGCTGGAGACCACCCCCGCGCCGCTGCTGACGGTGGATGCACGAGGCCTGCTGCGCTTCGTCAACACGGAGGCGGAGCGGGTGTTCGGCTATCCGCGCGAGGAGCTGCTGGGACGCGAGGTGGAGGTGCTGGTCCCCGAAGGGCTCTTCGGTGGCCGCAGCCTGGACACCGGCCTGGGCGAGCGCGCCATCCACGGCCGCCGCAAGGATGGCAGCCCGCTGTCGCTGGAGGTGCGGCTGAGCCCGGTGTCAGGCCCGGAGGGCCCCAGCGTGCTCGCCGTCGTCCGCGACGTGACGGAGCGGGAGCGACACCTCGCCAGCGTCCAGCGTGCCCGCGAGGAGGCGGAGCTGCAGCGCAGCCAGGTGCAGGCCCTGCTGGACCACACGCCCGTGGGAATCGTCTTCGTGGCGGCGGACGGCGGCGGGCTGGTGGCCAACCCCGTCGCGGAGCAGCTGCTCGGGCGCCCGCTGGAGGGCGTGACGCTGGAGATGACAGGGGACAGCCCGTTCGTGCTCACCGCTGACGGCAAGCCGGTCCACAGGACGGACGTGCCCATCGTCCGCGCGCTGCTCACGGGCCAGCTCGTGGGGCCCGAGGAGTTCCTCATCCTCCACCCCGACGGGAGCCGGCTGCCGGTGTTGATGACCGCGGCCCCCGTCTTCGGTCCTGGCGGGAAGGTGCGCGGCGTGGTCTCCACGGCGCAGGACGTGACGACGCGCCACGAGTTGGACCGGCTCCGTGAGGAATACGTCAGCCTCATCTCCCACGACCTGCGCAATCCGCTCCACACCATCAGCCTGCGCGTGGGCCTGCTGCGGCGCGCCCTGCGCGAGCGGAACCTGGAGCGGGAGGAATCCATGACGGAGTCCATCCAGCGCAGCGTGGCCTGGATGAGCTCCATGATTGAGGAGCTGCTGGAGGGTGCGCGGCTGGAGTCCCAGCGGGAGACGCCGCGCCGCGAGCCCCGGGACCTGGCGCGCTTCCTGGAAGGGGTGCTGGAGCAGGACGTGGCCCCCGACGTGCGCGAGCGCTTCCACCTGGAGGTCCAGGGCAGCCTGCCCCCTGTCTGGGTGGACGCGACGAGGCTGGAGCGCGTGGTGGTCAACCTGATGACCAACGCCGCCAAGTACAGCCCCGGCGGGCAGCCCATCACCGTGCGCGCCCAGCTCCAGCCGGGACAGGTGGTGGTGTCGGTGACGGACCTGGGCCCCGGCCTGAGCCCGGCAGACGCCGCCCACGTCTTCGACAAGTACTACCGCACGCGGAAGAGCGGCGCGGCGGACGCGAAGGGCCTGGGGCTGGGGCTGTACATCAGCCGCCTCATCATCGAAGCGCACGGCGGGCGCATCTGGGTGGAGAGCGAGCCCGGCCGAGGCTCTACCTTCAGCTTCAGTCTGCCCGTGGCCCCGCCCGGCGCGACCCCGCTCCCGCCCCAGGTCCCGAATGGTCAGGACCCGGCGGCGGGAGACGGCTCCGCCGTCAGCGCGTAGGCGCCCAGCGCGGCAGCCAGTCCGGACCCTTGGCGGTCGTCAGCCGCGTCTGCCCGGTGCCATCCGCGCGCATGAGGTACACATCCGTGTCGCCCTCGCGCTCGGACACGAAGGCCAGGTACTTCCCGTCCGGACTCCACGCGGGCATGTCGTCCCGGAGCTTGCCATCCGTCAGGGCCACGGGCGCGCCGCCCGCCACCGGCACCACCCAGATGCGGGTGTTCCCATCTGGCAGCCGGCTCACATAGGCCAGCCGCTGCCCGTCCGGACTCCAGGCGGCCTCGCGCTCGTCGCCAGCAAAGGACTCGCCCGACACGGCGCGCAGGTCCGAGCCATCCGGACGGAGGAAGTACAGCCGGTCCTTGCGCTCGCGGTCGCTGACGATGACGAGCCACTTGCCGTCCGGGCTCCACTTCGGCGTGCGGTCCTCATGGTGGAAGAAGGTGAGGCGGCGCTCACCACTTCCATCCGCGTTCGCCACGTAGACCTCGGGGTCGCCTTCGCGACTGCACACGAAGGCCACCTCCTTGCCATCCGGAGACACCGCCGGCTCGAAGCAGCCCTGGGGCACCTGCGTGAGGCGCACCTCCGGCACGCCCTCGCGGGGCTCCAGGCGCACCACGTCGCTGAAGCCCTCCGCGTCGGACTCGGCCACCAACCAGGTGCCGTCCGGCGCCCAGCTCGCGTTGCGCGCCCGCGCCCGGGGCGGGTGCAGCGGCAGCGCCGGGCTCTTTCCATCCATGGGCAACACGCGCATCTGCTGGCGGTGCAGCCCGCCCTCCTCCGCCGCGGCGATGACGAGCAGCGACTTGCCGTCTGGCGACAGGGGACCGGGGTACACGTCCTCCTCGCCGCGCGTCAGCTGCGTCTCCACGCCGTCCGGACTCACCTTCCAGACATCCTTCCGCCCCGCCCGCTCCGACAAGAAGATGACCGCGCCTGGAATGGCGCCCGCCTCCTCCTTCGACAGCGGCCCAGGGCCGGGCGTCCCGCCACACCGGCCGGAACACCCGACACCGAGCACGGCGAGCGCGGTCAGACACCGCGCCCGCCACGGCCAGGAACGCTGAAGCCGTTCAAGGCCTCGCATCACCACCTCACTGAATCCGGATGGCGTCCGCCATGACGACGTAGCCTTCGGAGGCCCAGCGGCTCAGCTGCACCTTGTTCCAGCCGGCGGCGAAGTTGTAGGTGCCCAGCGTCACCCACTTGCTGCCGTTGGCCTGCTGGTTCACCGTCACCGTGCTGTTGCCACCCGTGTGCGTAATCACGAAGGGCGCCGCGGGAGAGCGGTTGGTCCCCTGCACCCACCAGGCCTGGATGGTCCGGCTGCCCGCCGAAGGCATGTGGAAGTGGAACACCGCCGGCTCGGAGATGGCCTGCGTGGAGGCGAAGTAGTAGTCGTTGCCGTAGTAGCCCGCGCTGGTGCCACGCTGCCAGGTGGACGGCACCGCGATGTAGCCCTTGCTGGCGTTGTTGTTGGCGTTGTTGCTGTCCACGACGATGGCCGAGGTCGTGCCGCCATCACCGCAGTAGCTGCGAATCTGGTTGATGTAGGTGGTCCACGGCCAGTTGCGGCCCGGGTCCGTGCGGTTCTCAGGCTGCAGCCGGGCGTGCGCCACGATGTGGTAGCTGTCGCGCGGGATGCCCCGGTCCCGGGTGATGTCGCACGTCAGCTTGGCGGAGGTGTTGATCATCCCCGTGTTGAAAGAGGCCGAGCTGGCGTAGCCGCCGTGCTCGATGCCGATGGAGAAGTCGTTCGTCGACCGGCCGTTGAGGTTCGACTTCACGCCGCCGTTGAGGCTGCTGCGGTAGGCGGCGCCCACGTGCCAGGCGCGGCTCGTCTCACGCACCAGCTGCGACACCTCGGTGCCCGTCTCATTGACCACGTAGTGCGCGCTCACGCCCGCGGCGGAGTTGGTCAGCCAGCTCCAGCAGCCCGAGTAGCCACCCTCACAGGTGTGGATGATGACCATCTGCTGCCCGATGCCAGCGGGCCGCGCGTTGTAGTTGGGCGACGGGCGCCAGATGGAGGCCGCGTAGTCCGGGCCGGCCGCCAGGGCCTGCATCTTCGGCAGGGCGAACTTGGGCTCGACCTGGGTGGCCTCCAGCGACACGGCGACCTTGCCCGCCGGCGTGAACGCACCCGCGCCCTCGCGCAGCACGGCGTACACGTCGTTGTGGATGTAGTGCGCCTGGATGTCCGGGTCGGAGATGTCCGTCAGGCGCACGGCCACCGGGGCCCACGCGCCCAGGTCCGCGCGGTCGATGCCCGCCTCGTCGGCGTACTTCGACAGCAGCGCGGCGCCCGCGCGCAGGTTGGCCAGCGGCTCGCCACGCACCGCGTCCTCGGACACGCCCGCCAGGGCCGCGCCGTCGGTGATGAGCTGGCCGCGCAGGCCCAGCAGACCAAAGGCCGCCGGGCGGCCCTCGAACTCCTCCTCGCCCAGGACGTGCTCCCAGCGCGTCTCCGCGTAGGAGATGGCCTTGAGCAGGCTCACCGGGACGTTGAACTCACCAGCGGCCTTGGCGAACTGGGCGTCCAGCTCGTTGGGCGTGCGGCGAGCCGCGTCGGCCACCGCGCGGGCGGCGTCATCCACCGCGCCCGCGGGGACCTGCGACTCAGGGGCCGTCTCTTCCGGAGACGCCTCGGGCTGGGGGCCACAGGCCGCCAGGGCCATGGCCGCGGCCGTCGCCGCGAACGTCTTGCGAAACACGTGCATCGGAACTCCTTGAAGGGGGGTCAGCAGCTCCACGGTCGCCCCCGTCTCACGGGAGCGGCGCAGCGGCCCACACCTGAGCACCATGCATGCCAACCACGCGTTCCCAGGGAGCTCATCTTTTCCCCGACTCCAGATGGAGCATGGATGCTCCACCTCCCCGTCAAGAAATCCGCCCGAAAACCGGGCACCCGGCGACACAACCTCCTGGAATCAGGCACAGCCCACATGTAAGCCCTGACAACCAAGGCATCGGACTGGTCACCGGATGTCGCACTGACGTTTTTCGAGACAAGCTTTCGTAAAGCTTCTTTACCGCCATTCCAATGTCCCTGGCCTTGTGTCGTGACACCGGATGCAGGGGCTGGGACGCGGGTGCCGACAGGGGCGAGGGCTTCCGCTATGAGGGGGGCCATGCGGCTCTTCGGAATCGGCGACACCCACCTGCCCTCCACGCGACAGAAGGACATGCACCGCTTCGGGTGGTCCGAGCATCCCCTGCCGCTGCAACGCGCGTGGGATGAGCGGGTGGCGCCGGAGGACGTGGTCATCGTGGCGGGGGACATCTCCTGGGCCACGCGGGCCCACGAGGTGATGGATGACCTGGCGTGGCTGGACGCGCGCCCGGGTCGCAAGGTGCTGGTGCGCGGCAACCACGACTACTGGTGGGGTGACTCCGCCTCCAAGCTGCGCAAGCTGCTGGAGCCCTTTCGCACGCTGGAGGGCTTCCTCCACAACAACGCCGTCGTCATGGGCCCCTGGGTGATTGCGGGCAGCCGGCTGTGGACCGCGCCGGAAGCGCCGCCCATGCCCGGCGGGGAGATGGGGGACGAGGCGGCGGACACCGGCTACGTGGAGCGGGAGACGCGCCGGCTGACGGCCTCCATGGAGGACGCGAAGAAGAAGGAGGCGGCCAGCGCCACGCCGCTGGTGCGCGTGGTGGCCGTGCACTTCCCGCCGGTGTACGCGAACGAGAAGGCCACCGCCTTCAGCGAGCCCATTGAAGCCTTCGGACCGAAGGTGTGCGTCTACGGCCACCTGCACGCGGCCGGCATCGCCGCGGGCTTCACGGGCGAGCGCGGCGGCGTACGCTACGTGCTGGCCTCGTGTGACGCGGCGGGCTTCGCCCCGATGCTGCTCGACGAGGTGTGAGGAGGCGCGCCATGCCGTCCAACAAGGCGGAGCTCGAGGCCCGGCTCGCGGCCGTGCAGCCGGGTGATTCGGTGCGGGGGCTGTTCTTCAAGTCGGTGCTCAGCCTCGTCCAGCAGCAGGCGGGCCTGACGGCGATGGAGGCGGTGCGCGCGGGGGCGCCAGGCGCGGCGTACACGGACCTGCGCACGTACCCGGCGCGGGACTTCCTGACGCTCCTCTACCGCGCGGCGGACGCGCTGGAGCCGCTGCTGGGCCCCGAGGACGCCGTCTTCCATGCCTGCGGCGAGAAGGACGTGACGCGCTTCTCCACCGGGCCGGGGATGCTCATCTTCGGCATCATCTCCCGCGGGGACCCGCAGAAGCTCTTCGCGGGCGCGCAGATGGGCTACGGCGCGGCCGTCAGCTACGGCAGCCGCGACTACGTGCCCACCGGCCCCACCTCCGGCACGCTGCACATGCGCCGGGACATGCTGCCGCCCGCCTACCACGAGGGCATCCTCACCGGCGCGCTGAAGGTGCTGGGCCTGAAGGGCACCGCGCGCGCGACGCCGCGAGGCATCGACAGCGCGGACTACGACATCCGGTGGGCTTGAGGCGCGGCGCTCAGTCCACGCGGGTGTAGGTGACGTCCAGCTCGGCGACGACGCGCTCGCCCACCGACGCCTGGCAGGTGAAGGTGTGCGCGTCACCGTCGTGCGCGCGGCGGACGGCGCCGAACCTCACCGTCTGGCCCGCGTAGGCCAGGGTGTCCGCCTTCAGCCGCACGTCCTTCGCCATGCAGCGGGCCCACGGCGCGCCTTCCAGCCGGCGCAGCAGCGTGGTGGCCACGCGCGTCATGCCACTGGCCACCACGGCCACCGGCATCACCGGGTGCAGCGCGAAGTGCCCCTTGCACATCTCCGCCGTCACCGGCCCCAGCGTGGCCGACAGGCTCTCACCGTCCGGCCGCCAGTCGCGCAGCGCCAGCGGCTTGCTGTAGGGGTTCTGCCGCAGCCGGGCCCACTCCTCGGGGGTGCGCTGCACGCCTTCGTCGCGGCGCGGCTCGCGGCGCATGTCCACCCGGGCCTCGCCGAACAGGCGCGTGAAGGCGGCGGCGGACAGCACGTTGTAGTCCACCTCCAGGCGGAAGAACGGCGTGCCATCCGGCAGCGACAGCAGCGTGCGCGCGGTGGCCGTCCGGCGGCCGGTGAACTCCGCCTTCGCCAGCCCCCACAGCAGGTCCGTGGCGCGGGCCATGGGCTCCGGCCGCAGCCACTCCCCGCGCGCGCCGCACGCCAGGTAGAAGTGCTGGCCGTCCTTGGGCGACATCAGCGCGGACGCGCACGAGCCCAGAATCGCCAGGTGCCGCCCCGCCTCACCCAGGCCAATGGGGCCCGCTTCCGCGTCCGGGTCCTGCTGCACCGGGATGCGCGCCACCACCTCGCCCGCCCCCATCACCGTCACGTCCTTGAGGGCGTAGTACGGATCCCTCACGCAGATGCGCGGGTAGAGGTCCGCATGCGTCAGCAGCGTGTGCGGCGCCAGGCCCGACAGCGTCTCCAACGTCTGCTCCGACGAAGCCCAGGCAGAGGCAGGGGCAACAGCGGAGTTGGCGGACGAGGGCGCGATGTCGAGCATGGGGCTGACCTGGTTTCGGACGAGGGGTGTCGGGGGACACCGGTTTGCGAGATGCCGAGCTTCGTTCCGTCCGCGGAGGCTTCATTCCGCCGGACAAAATGATTTTCGACATACGGTCCGATTTGTTGCTTCCTGTCGTAATTTTCCGTCCGAGAGGTAAATCCGGACATGGATGTGGCAGGGAGGCGCAGCCAGGGGTACAGAAGCGTCATTCAACGCAAAGAGTCAAGGCAGATGTGGGGTGAAGCGCACCCGCCTTGGCTCTGGCGTTCACGGGGCTACAGCTCCACCTGCGCGCCCAGCTCCACCACCCGGTTGGGCGGGATGCGGAAGTACGAGGTGGCGCTGCGCGCGTTGCGGCTCATCCAGGCGAACAGCGCCTCGCGCCACACGGCCATGCCCGGGCGCCTGGTGGGAATCAGCGTCTCCCGTCCCAGGAAGAAGCTGGTGCCCATCAGCTGGAACTGGAGCCCCTTCTCACGGCAGCGCTTCAGCACGTCGGGGATGCCCGGGTTCTCCATGAAGCCGTAGCGCGCCACCACGCGCACGAAGCCCTGCTCCAGCGGCTCCACCTCCACGCGCTCGCCAGGCGGCACGTGCGGCAGCTCCTCGGAGAGGATGGTCAGCAGCACCACCTGCTCGTGCAGCACCTTGTTGTGCTTGAGGTTGTGCAGCAGCGCGGGCGGGGTGCCTTCCGCGTTGCCCGTCATGAAGATGGCCGTGCCTGGCACCCGCACCGGCGGATGGTCACCGAAGCTGCCCAGCAGCTCCTTCAAGGGGATGCTGGACGCGCGCAGCTTGGCCGCCAGGATGTCGCGCCCCCGCTTCCACGTCGTCATCAGCGTGAACACGACGACGGCCATCAGCAGCGGGAACCAGCCGCCGTCCGCCACCTTCACCGCGTTGGCGCCGAAGAAGGCCAGCTCCACCACCAGGAACAGGCCCACCACGGGGATGGCCACCCACCGCCGCACGTCCCACAGCTCCCGGGCCACCACGTAGGCCATCAGGGTGGTGATGACCATGGCCGTGGACACCGCGATGCCGTAGGCCGACGCCAGCGCGCTGGAGGAGCGGAAGCCCAGCACCAGCGCCACCACGCCCACCAGCAGCGCCCAGTTCAAGCCGGGCAGGTAGATTTGCCCCATCTCCTCCGCCGAGGTGTGCACTACCTCCATGCGCGGGCTGTAGCCCAGCTGCATCGCCTGGCGCGTCAGGGAGAACACCCCGGCGATGAGCGCCTGTGAGGCGATGACGCCCGCCACCGTGGACAGCGCCACCAGCGGATACAGCATCCAGGACGGCGCCAGCAGGAAGAAGGGGTTGCGCGCGGCGCCCGGGTCGCGCAGCACCAGCGCGCCCTGCCCCAGGTAGTTGAGCATCAGCGCCGGAAGCACCATGGAGAACCACGCCAACTGGATGGGCTTGCGGCCGAAGTGGCCCATGTCCGCGTAGAGCGCCTCGCAGCCCGTCACCACCAGGAACACGCCGCCCAGCACCAGGAAGCCATGCAGGTGGTTGTGACGAAACAGCTCCACCGCGTGCCAGGGCGACAGCGCGCCCAGCACCGCCGGGTTGTGCACCAGCTCCTTCACGCCGAGCGCGGCCAGCGTGAGGAACCAGACGCACATGACGGGCCCGAACACGGCGCCGATGTCCGCGGTGCCGTGCCGCTGCACCAGGAAGAGCGCCACCAGGATGACCAGCGCGATGGGGATGACGTAGGGGTCGAAGACGTCCGTGGCCACATGCAGGCCTTCCACCGCGCTGAGCACGGTGATGGCCGGGGTGATGATGCCGTCTCCATAGAGGAGCGCCGCGCCGAAGATGCCCAGCGTAATCAACACCGGACGCGACCGGTGGGGCGGCTGCGCGCGCTGCCGCTGCATCACCAGCGCCATCATCGCCAGGATGCCGCCTTCGCCCCGGTTGTCCGCCTTCATCACCAGCAGCAGGTACTTCACCGACACGGTGATGATGAGCGACCAGAAGATGAGCGACAGCACCCCCAGCACGTTCGCGGGCGTCGGCGGAATCCCGTGCGCCCCCGTGAAGCACTCGCGCAACGCGTACAGCGGGCTCGTGCCGATATCGCCGTAGACGATGCCCAGGGCCCCGAGGGCCAGCAACGCCGAGCGCTTGAAGGTGTCCGGGCCCTTCTTGACGTCTTCGCCGCCCGGCACTCCGGTGGTGGTCGCTTTCACGACGCCGCGCTTTAGCTGAACCCGGGCCCAGAGCAACCGCGACCGTGTCGCGCCCGGCATATTCCCGTGTGCGCATGCCGCATCCCCGCCTCGGCTTCACGGGGCCCCAGGGCGGGGAGTGCGTCCGGAACGGACACTCCCAGGCCGCAGATGTTCGACACCCGCGACGGCACGGCCGCCCTGCCCGGACGGACGCTCCTCGCCCCGCTTCAGCCATGTTCCCATGCAACACGACGGGGGGGAGACGCGATGACGATGGTGGCGGCACAGGGTCAGGCAGAGGCCCGGCGGTCCGGAGCACGAGGTCCAGCGGTGCTGGAAGCCATCTTCCAGGTCTCCCCCCTGGCCATGCACCTGCTGGACCTGGACGGCACGGTGCGGCTGTGGAACCCCGCCGCCGAGCGGCTCTTCGGCTGGAGCCGGGAGGACGTGCTCGGCCACCGCGCGCCTTGGGCCACCGACGCCCGCTGGGAGCTGTTCCGCCGCCATCTGGAGCAGGCCTCGCAAGGCCTGGAGCCGCCCTGTCTGGAGTTGGAGCTCCACCGGCGCGATGGCGCGCCTCTCCACGTCGAGCTGTGGGCGGCCTCCCTGCCAGCGTCCACCGGGTCCGCCCAGTGCATGGGCACGCTGGTGGATGTCACCGAGCGACGCCGGGGTGAGGCCCACCGCCGGCTCCTGTCGGAGGCCAGTGAAGTCCTGGGCGCCAGCCTGGAGCAGGACGCGACGCTGGAGCACCTGGTGCGGCTCGCCGTGCCTGGCTGCGCGGACTCCTGTCGCGTGTTCCTCGAGGACGCCCTGGGCGAGGTGCGGTGCGTGGCGTCCGCGGGCCTGGGCGCACGGGAGCCTCTCGGCGCGGACGCGCCCTGCGTCCCGGACGAAGCAGCGGTGTCGCGAATCATCGCGTCCGGAGGGCCGGCGCTCCACGCGGAGCCGCCATCCTGGCTGGGCGTTCCGCTGGCGTGGCCAGGGCGCAAGGGCGCCGCGCTGGTTCTCACCCGCGCCGGCCGGGCCTTTGACGCGCGGGACGTGGCCCTGGCGCGGGAGCTGGCGCGCCGGGCGTCACCCGCCCTGGAGCACGCGAGCCAGTACCACGCGGCGCGACAGGCCATCCGCCTGCGCGAGGAGTTCCTCGCCATCGCCAGCCATGAGCTGAAGTCCCCCATCAGCGCGCTCCAGCTCCAGGTGCAGCACCTGCGCACCGTGCTGGAGCGCTCACCGGACGCCGTCCCTCGGGAGCGGCTGCACCGGGGCCTGGACTGGGTGGGCCGGCAGGCGAAACGGCAGGTGAAGCTCATCGACGCGCTGCTGGACGTGTCGCGCATCCACGCCGGACGGCTGGAGCTGAACCCGGAGCCCGTGGACCTGGGCGCCCTGGTCCGCGAGGTGGCGGAGCGCTTCGAGCCAGAGCTGGCGGGCGAGGGGACACACCTGACGTTGACGCTGCCGCGGGAGGCCCACGGCCACTGGGACCGGCTGCGCCTGGACCAGGTCCTCACCAACCTGGTGTCCAACGCGATGAAGTATGGGCGGGGCGGCCCCGTCCAGGTGGCGCTGTCCAGCACCGAAGCCCACGTGCGGCTGGACGTGCGCGACGCGGGCATCGGCATCGCGCCGGAGCACCTGCCCCGCCTCTTCCACCGCTTCGAGCGCGCCGTGTCCGGCCGGGACTACCACGGCGTGGGCCTGGGGCTGTGGATTGTCCGTGAGGTGGTGGAGGCCATGGGCGGCCACGTCACCGTGCGCAGCGAGCTGGGCGTGGGCTCCACCTTCACCGTGGTGCTGCCGCGGACGCGCGGGTGAGGACGCTTGAAGGCCCACCCGCGCGGGCGCGCCCCTCACAGCGCGAGGAACAGGATGGCGGCCTTCTCCTCGGGGCTCGCCGCGAGGAACTCGTCCGGCAGCCAGATTTCCGAGCCGGGCGTCATGGCCCGGTCGCAGCTGCGCCGGCCCGTGTAGAAGCGGTTCGTGTTCTCCGCCTTCAGCCGGTAGGTGCAGTCGCGGACATAGATGGTGAGCTCGCTGGGGCTCAGCTTCAGGTTGACGGGGCGTCCGCCAAAGCCGCCCTTGGCCACGATGGCGTCCCCCTCCTTCGTCACCGTCAGGTTCACCGGCGCGCCTCCGACGGCGCCCTCCACCGACCCGTCCTTCAGCGTCAGGGCGAAGTTGCCCTTCAGCCCGCGGCCCTTCAGCATCCCGGGCGAGCGAGCCACCTGGAAGTCCGCCCCCGTCACTGCCTCGGGCGTCATCTCCAGGTTGAATGACTGGAAGGCAATCTTCAGGTTGATGGCGTCCTGCTTCGGCTCGGCCATCGCCACACCCGCCCCCAGCACCACTCCCAACACCAGCACGCTCCGGCGGAGCGGAATCAGCATGCGCTTCATGTGGAGACCTCCTCGTACGGTTTCATCCCCGGCTGAATAACGACAGTGTGGCCACCGGATACCGGCCCGTCATTCACCCTGGGGTAACCCCCGGGAATTGCTCCCGGCCCGGCGGGCATCCACCGTCCACGCCGTGGGCGCACGCTGTGAACGGCGTTGACACCCAGCCCGCCTCCGCGCGCGCAACCCCTCGGAAACAAGCCCGGCCTCCGGTGGCAGGCTCCTTGCGATGGCGCCCTTCCAAAAGGAGCGGGCCATGGCGGAGACAGGGAGCGCGCGGTGGGGAACGGCGAGGCTGGACGGAGGCAAGGTGCTGCGCTGGAGCCTCCTGCACGTGGGCGCGCTGGTGGGGGGCGCCTGTTTCTTCTCGTGGAGCGCGGTGGCGGTGTTCGCCGGGCTGACCGCGGTGACGATGTGCCTGGGTGTGTCGGTGGGCCTGCACCGGGGGCTCATCCACCGGGCCTTTCGTGCCTCGGCGCCCGTGGAGCGCGCGCTGGCGCTGCTCGGCACCCTGGCCGGTTTGGGCGGCCCCATCGCGATGAGCCGCATGCATGACCTGCGCGACTTCCACCAGAACCAGCCGGAAGCGGACTGCCCGCCCTACTTCGGCTACCGCGAGGGCTTCACGCGCGCCATGGCCTACGCCCTCTTCCACACCTGGCGCCCGCGCGACGGCGCCCCGGACGTGCCAGCGGCGCCGCGGGTGACGCAGGACGCGTTCTTCCGCGGACTGGAGCGCGCGGGCCCGTGGCTCCAGGTGCCGCTCGCCCTGGCCCTGTACGCGCTGGGCGGGGCGCCCTGGGTGGCCTGGGGCATCCTGGTGCGGCTGGCGCTCACCCAGGACGGTTTCTGGTGCGTCCATTACGTGAGCCACGTGGAGGGCGAGCAGCCCTACGAGCTGCCGGGCTGCGCCGAACAGGGGCGCAACGCCGGCTGGCTGGCGCTGCTGAGCATGGGTGAGTCGTGGCACAACACCCACCACGTCTACCCGGCCTCGGCGCAGATGGGGCTCGGGTGGCGGCAGCCGGACCCGGGTTGGTGGGCCGTGCGCGGGCTGGCCGCGCTGCGACTGGTGCACGACGTGAAGTCGCTGGCCCACCTTCCGCCGCGCCTGGGTGCACGCCTGCGCCGCCCGGAGCCTCGTCGGACGACCCGGCGGCGTCCGTGCGCGCTCGCCCTGCTCCGGGCCTGACGCCTCCAGGTGGGCTGTGCTTCACTCCTCGACGTTGCGCAGGAAGTCCGCCACATGGGCGAAGCGCTGTTCGAGGAAGCGGCGCAGGCCCCCGGTGATGCCCCGCGCGTCCATGGCCCGCTGCATGGAGCGCATCCACGCATCCCGCATGGCGACGCCCACGGGCAGGTGGCCATGCCGCATGCGCAGTCGGGGGTGGCCATGACGCTCCGTGTAGTCCTGCGGTCCGCCCAGCCATCCCGCGAGGAACAGGCCGAAGCGCTCGCGCGTGCCGCGGTTCACCCGGCCCTCGGCGTCCAGCTCGTGCAGGCGCGCCAGCTCGGGCTCGTGGGCGTCCATGGCGTCGTAGAAGGCCTCGGCCAGGGCCATGGCCGCTTCAGTGCCGCCCAGCCGGTGGTACGGCAGGTCGTCCTGGCTTGGCACCCAGTCGTCTTCGGAGGGCATGTTCAATGGTACGGACATGCTCTCCTTCTACCGCTGGCGACGTCCGGGTTCATGGAGACTCGTCATTCCCCTCGAAACGCCTGGCTGACGTCCGGCGGACAGAGAGGCAGGCGGTCCAGGGTCCGCCTGCCGTGGAAGATTTGACCTGGGTGAGAGGCGGTTGCTAGAGCCACGGCCACCCGTGCCCATCTCCCCCCGCGTCGCGCCCTCTCCCCCCGTGGTCTGGGTGCTCGACGACAGTCCAGTAGAGACCCAGGCCATCTGCCGGGCGCTAGAGCCCTACTGCAGGGTCACCGGGTTCTTGGACGGGGCCTCACTGCTGGAGGCCCTGACGCAAGGGCCCGTGCCCGAGGTGCTCGTGCTGGACTGGCACCTGCCCGGCATGTCGGGCCTGGAGGTCTGCCGCTTCGTCCGGAGCAATCCCGCCTCCGAGCACGTCCCCGTCCTGCTGATTACCGGGAACACGCGCGCGGAGGACGTGGTGGAAGGCCTCTCCGTGGGGGCCAACGACTACGTCTTCAAGCCCTTCCGCCCGATGGAGTTCGCCGCGCGCGTCCAGGCCCTGGCGCAGTGGGAGCGCAGCCGGCGCAAGACGTTGGAGGACGAACGGGCGCGACGCCGGAGGCTGGAAGGCACCCTGACGGAGGTCCAGGCCGCCGAGGAGCGCGCCTGGCGCAGCGAGCTGCGCTTCCGGCTGGCGGCGCGCGCCACGCGGGACGCGGTGTGGGAGTGGGACCCGCGCACGGGCCTCATGGACTGGACGAGCGGCCTGCACGAGGTCTTCGGCTACGCCCCCGGCACCATCCAGGACGAGCGTCGCTGGTGGGAGGAGCGGCTTCACCCGGACGACCGCGCGCGCGTCGTCGCCAGCCTCCAGGCCACGCTGGAAGGCCCCGAGCACGAGTGGCAGGGCACCTACCGCTTCCAGCGCGGAGACGGCTCCTGGGCCTACGTGGCGGACCGCTGCCACATCATCCGCGACGCGCAGGACAAGGCCACGCAGGTGGTGGGCGCCATGCAGGACGTCACCGAGCGCCAGGAGGCCGAGGCCGGCCGGGCCCGGCTGCTGGAGCTGGAGCGCGGCGCCCGGGAGGAATCAGACCAGCAGCGCGCCATGCTGGCCACGCTCTTCGAACAGGTGCCCGCGCTGCTCGGCGTGCTGAGCGTGCCCGACCAGCGCTGCGTGGTGGCCAACGCGCGGCTGCGACAGCGCGTTGGCCAGCGTCCGCTGGTGGGCCGCACGCTCCGCGAGGCCCTGCCGGAGCTGGAGGGCCAGAACGTCCTCGAGGTGCTGGACACCGTCTTCGCCACCGGCGAGCCCTTCAGCGCGCGGGAGCTGCCCATACGCATCGCCCAGGTGCCCGGGGGCCCCCCGCCAGAGGGCTACTTCGACTTCATGTACCAGCCGATGCGGGACGCCAGCGGCCGGCTGGCGGCCGTCATCCTGTTCGCGGCGGAAGTCACGGACTCCGTATTGGCGCGGCGCAAGGAGTCGGAGCTGGCGCAGCAGATGAAGGCCCGCGCGGACTTCGAGCGGCAGCTCATCGGCATCGTCAGCCACGACCTCCGCAACCCGCTGGGGGCCATCACCCTGGCGGTGTCCATGATGCTCCAGCGCGGGCCGCTGGATGAGCGGCAGGAGCGGCAGGCGCAGCGCATCCGGAGCTCGGCGGACCGCGCGACGCGGATGATTCGCGACCTGCTGGACTTCACCCGCGCGCGCCAGGGCACGGGGCTGCCGGTGTACCCCCAGCCCATGGACCTGCACGAAGTCGTGCGCGCGGTGCTGGACGAGGTGCACGCCGGTTGGCCCGACCGCCGACTGGAGACGGAGCGCACCGGGAACGGCCTGGGCACGTGGGACCCGGACCGGCTTGCGCAGCTCATTGGCAACCTGGTGGGCAACGCCTTGCAGTACAGCCCGCCCGGCACGCCCGTGCGAGTGAAGTCCCGAGGCGATGACGACGGCGTCGTGCTGGAGGTCCACAACCTGGGCCCGGCGATTCCGCTGGAGCGGCAGTCGCGCATCTTCGAACCGCTGGAGCGCGCCACGGTGCGTCCAGAGGACCAGGGCCGGCGCAGCATCGGCCTGGGGCTCTACATCGTGCGCAGCATCGTCCTAGCCCACGGCGGCACGGTGGAGGCGCGCTCCCAGGAGGAGGCGGGCACCACCTTCACCGTGCGGCTGCCGCGGCATGCGCCCACCGCGCTGCCCGTGCGCCCGGACGGCGGCGAGGCCACGGGGTAGCTCAGGGCGCCCAGCGCTTGGGACGGCGCTTGAGCGTCGTCAGGCCCAGCCGGTCGCAGAACGCTTCATACGCGGCGGCCGGCACGCCCTTCCACGCCAGGTCCTCCAGCGACGACGTGCCCGGCAGCGGCGCATCCGTCACCAGCGTGGCCAGTTGGCGGTAGAGCAGCGCGGCGGCACGGTGCTCGCGCAGCGTCGCGGCCAGCTTCTCCGCGCCCCGGGGACGCACCTTCCACTCGGACGCCTCCGCGGGGATGTCCTCCAGGTGGCCATGCGCGCTCAGCAGCGCCGACGCGCCCTTCTCCCCGAAGCCCGGCAGTCCGGGGATGCCATCCGCCGCGTCGCCCATCAGCGCCAGCAGGTCCGGCACGCTCGCGGGCGGCACACCCAGCTTCGCGCGCACCGCGTCCTCGTCGAGCACCTTCTCCTGCCGCCGGTCCACCTGCACCACGCGGCTGCCGCGCACGCACTGGCCCAAATCCTTGTCGGGCGTGAGCAGCCGCACCTGCTCCACCGCGTCCGCCCACCGCGCCGCGGCGGTGGCCAGCGCGTCATCCGCCTCCTGCTCCTTCATGGACCACGCGGTGACGCCCAGCGAGCGCACGGCCTCCTCCGCCAGGTCGAACTGCGCGTGCAGCTCCGGAGGGACGCCCTCGTCGCTCTTGTAGCCGTCGAACAGCGCGTTGCGGAACGAGCGGATGGGGTTGTCGAACGCCACCGCCACGTGCGTCACCGCTTCGTCCGCGTCGTGCAACAGCGCGAGCAGCGAGGACATCAGCCCCACCGTGGCCTTCACGTCCTGTCCACCCGGCGCGGCATGCCCTGGACGGGGCGAGAAGTGGGCGCGGTAGAGCTCGTAGGTGCCGTCGACCAGGTGCAGGCGCATGTCACCCTCTCTACCCCCGGTGGCGCACGCCGGCCAGCGCCCAGGTGCGCCCGTGAGGGGAAGTCCCCACGCTGGAGGTGAGGCGCCTGTATGGCTGCCCGCCCGCTCTTCGACCAACCCTGCCACGGTTGGATTGCCGGCCTGTCTCCGAGGCCCCACCTCTACGTCTGGGCGCGCCATGACGCGTGTCCACGTCCTCGAGCGGCAGGAGGTGAAACCATGCGCCTGAAGCTGGCGGCGGTGCTGCTGGGCCTGACGATGGCGGGATGCGCCGGGCGGCAGGTGCTCCCCGCGCCGAATGAGCACCGCGTGCAGGCCGAGGCCTCGCTGCGCGCGGCGGAAGGCGCTGGCGCCGCCCGGGTCCCCGAAGCGGCCCTCCACCTGGAGTTCGCCCGGCAGCAGATTGCCGACGCGGAGCGGCTGTGGGTGGAAGGCGAACAGGAAGCCGCGGAGCTGCGCTTCAGGCAGGCCGAGGCGGACGCGGAGCTGGCGCACGCGCTGGCCCGGGCCGTCCCGCTGGAGCGCGAGTCGCGACGCACGGCCGCCCAGGCGGAGTCGCTGCGCCGCGGCCAACCGTGAGCCGACAACCTCGACAGGAGAGAGCGACATGCTGAAGCGTGGATGGAAGGCCCTCGCCGGCGTCACTGCGCTGGCCGCCGTGGGGTGCGCACACACGCCGCCGCCACAGGAGCTCCTCAACGCGCGCGCGGCGTACCAGGAGGTCTCCACCAGCCCCCAGGGCCGTGAGCGTCCCCGCGACGTCGCGGCGGCGCGGGATGCGCTGCTGGAAGCCGAGCGGGAGTACGACCGCAGCCAGGACTCCCCTCGCACCCGCTCGCTGTCCTACGTGGCGCTGCGCAAGTCCGAGACGGCGGGGGCGCGCGGCACCGCGGACCTGGCGGCGCGGAGGCAGGCCCAGGCCCAGGCCACGCTCCAGCAAGCCCAGGCGCGGCAATGGCAGCGCTCCCAGGCGGAGCTGGAGGCGGCCCGTCAGCAGCTCGCCCAGGCCGAGCGTGAGCGGCTGCAAGCCCTCCAGGAGCAGCAGCAGTCCCGACAGCACGCCGTGACGCGGCGGCAGGAAGCCGAGCGCATGCGGCTGGATGCGCAGCGGCGCCAGCACGAGGCGGAGCAACTGCGGCGGTTGGCCCAGCAGCAGGAGGCGGAGTCGCGGCGGCTGGCGGAGGAGACCTCGCGGCTCCAGGAAGAAGAGCAGCGCCGGGCGCGGGCTGAAACGGAATCCCAGCGCCTGGCCCAGGAGAACCACGAACTGCTCCAGCGCTCGGCGGAGCTGGAAGCGGAGCAGGAGGCACGGCGCCAGGTGGAGCGGGAGCTGGAACGCGAGCGACAGGCACGGCTTGACGCGGAACAGCGCGCCACGGAGGCCCTGACGCAGCTGGAGTCGACGGCGCGCGACGTGAAGGTCCGCGAGGAGGCCCGAGGCCTGGTGCTGACGCTGTCGGGGCAGGTGCTGTTCGCGTCGAACGCGGTGGACCTGCTCCCAGCGGCGCGTGAGCAACTGACGGAGGTGGCCAACGCGCTCAAGGCGTCTGACAGCCCCATGGTGATTGAAGGCCACACGGACTCGACGGGCTCGGACGCGATGAACGAAGCCCTGTCCTACCGGCGCGCGGAGCGCGTGCGTGAGTTCCTCATCAGCCAGGGCGTGAGCCGTGACCGCGTGGAGGTGCGCGGCCTGGGCGAGTACCGGCCCGTCGCCAACAACTCCACCCCCGAGGGCCGGGCCAACAACCGGCGCGTGGAAATCATCCTCCCGCACGGAGGAGAGGAGGCCATCGGCGGCAGCGGCGCGCAGTCCCCGACGACGCCTCGGCGCTGAAAGCCAACGGACGCCGGGGTTGAGAATGCCCGCCATGGGCACAGACGCAGTCCCCAGCCTGCTGAGCACCGAACGCCTGCATCTGGCGCAGCTTCCGCCGGATGCGGCGTGGCGGGTGCTCGCGTACCACGAGGCGAACCGGGAGCACGTCTCCACCGTGTCGCCGGCGCGGCCGGCCAACTTCTTCTCGGTGACGTACTGGCGCACGCGGCTGGCGCAGGACCGCGAGGACTTCCGGCGCGACCTGTCGCTGCGCGTGTTCCTGCTGCCACGAAGCCAGCCCTTCCAGCTGGCGCCCATCATCGGCAACGTGTCGCTCACGAACATCCGCCGAGGCCCGTTGCAGTCCGCGGACCTGGGCTACGGCCTGGACCACCACTACGAAGGCCAGGGCCTGATGACGGAGGCCCTGCGCGCGCTGTGTGACTACGCCTTCAACGTCATGGGCCTGCACCGCCTCCAAGCCAACCACCTGCCGGAGAACCTGCGCAGCGCCGCGGTGCTGAAGCGCCTGGGCTTCCAGGTGGAGGGCATCGCGCGGGAGCTCCTGCTCATCGACGGCCAGTGGCGAGACCACGTCCTCAACGCGCTGATTGCCCCTGGCCGGCGGGGATGACCCGAGGGCTACTCGCCGCGCTTCGTCATGTCGAAGAGCGCCCGGGCCTGGGGGCCCAGGAAGCCATCGAAGTCCGGCGTGCGCTGGGCAATCTCGAAGTAGGCGTACGGCCACGAGCGCACGCCACCGCCCTTGAGCAACACGGGCAGCGGCGCGGCCTGCGTGGCGGTCTGCCGCAGCGCTGTCCCGGGCGCGCCCTCGATGTCGGCCTTCATCGGCACGCCGGCCTCGCGCATGCGCTTCTGCCACGCCTCCACGTCGTCCACCGAGCCGGTGAAGTGGTTCACCTTGCGGCCGAAGGCGAGCAGCCAGGCGCCATACTGGGACGCCTTCTCCAGCTCCAGCAGCGCGGCCTCGTCCGGCGGGGGCGGCGGGCCGAACCACGCGGCCAGTGCGTCCACGTCCTCGGGAGGCGCGGGGTCCTCGGGCAGCCGGGCGAGCAGCTCGCGAGCGCGCGGGGGCAGCTCCTCCTGCTTCAGCTCGGAGATGAAGATGCGGGGCAGCCCCGCCGGATGTGACAGATAGATGGCGGACAGGTGCGCGTCCGGGAAGGTGTACGCGCCCGCGGCCTTCCAGCCGAGCCGGATGAAGGGCTGCGAGAAAAGCGCGATGCCTCCACCGGGCCGGGCCAGCGAGCGGAGCGCGACGTGGTCATTGCGGAAGCGGCCCCCGGAGAGCTGCACGAAGGTGCGCGCGTAGGGCACCTCCGCGGCGTAGCGCTCCCACAGCAGGTCCAGGAGACGGTGGGCGGAGTCGGTGGTCATGGGGCGCGAAGCTTACGCCACCACCCGCCGAAGCCCGCCGTGACCGGCCCAGGCCACCGTCCCTCGGGGAAAAGTGCGGCGGCGCGCGGCTCCGGGTCCTTGGAGGGGACTTCAGCCAGAGACGCGCGCCGCCGAGCAGCGAAGCTGCTGAAGACTCGCCTTGGAGTTTCGAGTCTTCACACCGATGGTATGCATTGACTTCTTCCCCGCCACCCCACCCGCTCACCGGAAGCGAGCGCCGGAATAGGGTGTGCTGACGGAAAATGCCAGGACGCTGCAAACCGCGGCACCAACACCGCGTTGAGCTACCTTGAAGTCCTGCTAATCCAAACTTTGTAGCCGCAACATTCCGCCTGAGATGCGTGAAAAGCGGCTCACATCATTTGAATGAGAGAAATTGAGAACTGAGAGTCAGTGCAGATGCTCGGGAAGCATGGGCAGTCCGTGGAAGAAGCGGCGCCCGCTCTCGAAGCGGCGGTGGAAGCAGAAGCGGTCATCCAGGTAGAGCCGCGCCATCTCCTCCTCGCCATAGGCCGTGAAGAAGGTGGCGCGGGCCTCGTCACAAGCGGCCTCGTACGCCGCGCGCAGGGCCTCCCAGTCCTCGGGGGGAGCCTCCTCGCCGCTGAGCCAGGCGCCCTGCTCGACGCCGTATTCGCGCTCCATCAACTCCAACTCCAGCGCCAGGCGGCACACGCGAGGCTCGTCACCAATCGCCTCGTCCGCCATGGTGGTGAGGATGTGGGCCACCAGGAAGAAGCCCGCGTCGGGAGGCACCACCCCGTCGTCACGCGCGGCTCGGAAGGCCACGAGGAGCTGCGCATCCATCGCGTCGTCGCCCAGCTCCAGCAACTGGGTGGCGAGGCCCCGCCACCGCGCCTCCATGTCCCCCGCTTCCTGGAGGTTCAGTGCCTCTTCTCGCGTCTTCTTCATCGTGTGGCTCCTTCGGGAACTGCTCCCGAGAATCTCATCCGGGTCTGACGTCCAACCACGATTACGAGGACGTCCGGATTTACCGTTGCTTGCATCCGCCGTTGGGCGGATGACGGCGCACTGCGGTGGCCGTCCGCTGATGGACGCGTCGTCGCCCGTCGAGCCATGCTGCGCACCACTGTGTCCATTGACCTGCGGGCCGCGACGGCCTCGGATGACTCCTTCCTCTTCGCGCTGTACGCCAGCACCCGGGAGTCCGAGCTCGCCGCATGGGGCTGGGCGCCCGCGCAGCGCGACGCCTTCCTCCGCATGCAGTGGATGGCGCAGTCTCACGACTGGGCAGCCCGCCATCCCGGCGCCGACCACCTGGTGGTGTGCCTCCAGGGCCAGCCCGTGGGGCGCCTGCTGGTCGCGAAGGACGCTGCGGAGTGGCGGGTGGTGGACATCGCCTTGCTGCCCACGCACCAAGGCAGCGGCGTGGGGACCCGGCTGCTGACCCAGGTGCGGGACGAGGCCGGGAAGGCGGGCCTCCCCCTCCGGCTGCGAGTGCTGCGAACCAGCCCCGCGCGCAGGCTGTACGAGCGCCTGGGCTTCGAGGTGGACACCGAGCCGCCCGAGGAGGAGGCCGCCGCCCCCTACGTCGCCATGACGTGGAACCCCGCGCCACGTCAGGACTGATGCACAGCCGAACCATGCGCCGGAAACACGAACGGCCCGCGAGCTGATTGCCCGCGAGCCGCCGCATCCCCCCAAACATCAGGACCTACAGGAACACGTTCTCCGGCGTCGGCGTGACGGTCCGGAGGTCATATCCGACGGCACCCGCCTCGGACGGCTGAGGCACGGCCAGCGTCCCGCCACCACCCGAGCCGCCATTGCCACCGCACGCGCCGCCACCACCACCCGCGGAGATGGCCTGGCTGGCGCCTGTGGGGTTCGCGGTGGCGCCCGCGGCGCCCGCGTTCACCGCGATGGTGCCCGTCACGGCAGGCGTCGTGGTGGAGAGCAGTTGGATGATGCCACCGGCACCGCCACCGCCACCGCCCTTGCCCGCACCACCCGCGTTGTTGCCCGCGCCTCCGTTGGCCCCCACCGCACGGACTGCACCGCCCACGGTGATGGAGCCCTTGCCCACGAGGACGAGGACGCCGCCCGCGCCACCGCCCGAACCCGGCAAGTTGGCGGCGCTCCCACCGGCCTCGCCATTGGCGTTGATGGCGCCTCCCGGCGGAACACGGAGCGCGCCCTGCGCCAGGATGACCAGGGAGCCACCGCCCTTGCCTCCGGACACATTCGCCTGCTTGGCACCCGCGCCGCCGCCCAGACCACCGGGGCGCAGGAGCTGCGCGGCCTGAAGGGGCAACAACCCACGTCCCCCCTGGGGCTCACCGGCGGCCGCACGCGCCACGCCTGCCTCCGCGGGCCCGGTGCCGTTGTCTTCGGCGCTGGGGTCCACGATGACCATGCCATTGATGGTGACGTCGCCGGTGGCCCGGATGACCGTCCCGCTGGGGACAATCAATGTGCCGCTGATGGTGACGGTCGTGAACTGCAGGTGATGCCGCCCCCCGAGCGACGCGTATCCCGCGGCCGTGGTCAAATCCAACGTGCTCCCGTTGGCAACGGTGAGCGCCCCCCCGGACCCGTCACCGTAGGCGCCCAGCGAGCCCGTGGCCCCCTGAGGCCCCTGCGGGCCCTGAGCTCCAGTCGGTCCCGCGGGCCCCGCTTCCCCCGCTGGTCCTATCGCGCCCGCGGGCCCCTGGGCCCCCTGCGGCCCCTGGGGGCCGTTGCACACGAAGCGCGTGAGCGCGACGGTCTCCTCGCCCACATCCAGCGTGCCATTGCGGTTGGCGTCGACACCGGTCTCCAGTCGCACGCCCCCGGTGGCGCAGTTGCCGGAGGCCGGCTCCACGGTCGTCCGCATCACCGTGCCCAGGCCGACCTCTCCCTGCGGCCCCGTGTCGCCCGCCGGGCCCACCGGACCCTCGGCTCCCGTGGCGCCCTGCGGACCCGCCGGACCGACAGGCCCCACCGCGCCCGCCGGACCAACAGGACCCAGGTCACCTTGAATCCCCTGCTCACCCTGGGGACCGACAGGCCCCGGTACGCCCTGCTCACCCCGAAGGCCCTGCGGCCCCTCGGGGCCCTGCGGGCCCACGGCCCCCACCGGTCCCTGCTCGCCGTTGCACACGTAGCGGGTCAGCGAGGCATCAACCTCCTCATCCTCCAGCTCGCCGTTCCGGTTGACGTCGATACCGGTCTCCACCAAGGCGCCGCCCTGGGAACAGTTCTCACCGGAGGGCTCCGACGCGGTCCGCACCAGCGCCGTCAACCCCTGAGGCCCCGCGGGCCCCCCGGCCGGACCCGCGGGCCCCACAGGACCTTGCGGCCCCTGAGGCCCATCCGCGCCAGGCGCACCCGGCTCACCCTGGGGGCCAGCGGGTCCCTCAGCCCCCGGCGCTCCTTCAGCGCCCGCGGGACCCGCAGGACCTTGCGGCCCCTGCGGTCCCGGCGTGCCTTCCTCACACGCCGACAGCACCAGCAGTGCCGTCAGCGGCAGCGCCTGAAACCACTTCTGATACAGCGGGCGTCGCCAGTTCTCTTGCGTCATCTGCCGGTCTCCTCGTCGTGAAACGTCATGCCGAGGGCCTCTGAGCAAGCCTCACGCCACGCCAAGAAGACCGGGGCGACCCAAGAGGTTCGGCGGCAACCGGGCAGATTCTCTCCTGGAGGAGAACCCGCGAAACATTGCCCTGGCGTCCGGGTCGGACGCACCCGCGTGTCACCGGCACGCGAGCCCCCGCTAGCGTCTGCGCTGGACGCATCCGCGTCTGCACCGGACGCACGAGCGCGCGTGACACAGCGAGACAAGGAGGCACCGCGCCTCACGTTTCACTGCATGCCGCCGTCACACACACATGAAACACGCGCGATTCGAGCGCTGGCCGGACCTTTGCTCTGCGAGGATGCGCATTCTTCTCGAAAGGTGACGCACGTGTCAGAGCCCTTCATCGGTCAGGTCATGATGTTCGCAGGCAACTTCGCTCCGCGGGGCTGGGCTTTCTGCCAGGGGCAGATTCTCCCCATCGCCCAGAACACGGCGCTCTTCTCCATTCTGGGCACCACCTATGGTGGCAATGGGCAGACGACGTTCGCCCTGCCGGACCTGCGTGGCCGCTACCCCATGCAGCCAGGTCAAGGCCCCGGTCTGTCCCCCCGCACGCTGGGCGAACAAGGCGGAACTGAAACCGTAACGCTGATTTCGACGCAGATGCCGGCGCACAATCACAGCATGAATGTGAGCAGCCAGGCCGGCGATACGGAAACGCCCATTGGCACCGTGCTCGCGGCGGACTCCACGGCAACAGTGCTCAACTACCGGGCCGCTCCCATCGACGGGACGATGAACCCCGCCGCCATCGGCGTCGCGGGCGGCAGCCAGCCGCACAACAACATGTCGCCCTTCTTGTGCATCAACTTCATCATCGCGTTGGAAGGCATCTACCCGTCGCGAAACTGACGCACCGTGAGCCTTGAGGGCTGCCGTGCCGCGCCCCGTCCAGGCGTGCGAGGCGCGGCAGCCCCACGCGAACGGTCGCCGCGAAACAAGCCCCCCCGTCCAGGTCCGCACTGCCCCTGAGCGGCGGGGTGGGTAGTCCGCTTCACGCTGGGTGGGCATGTGGGGGGCTGCGATATGGCACGGGGGCGGAGGTGGCGGTGCCCGCGTGGCCGCCCCCTCAACTCATCGCCCGGGAGGTCCTCCTCTTCCGGCAGGAGCGCAGGGCGGCGCGCACAGTCCGCCCTATGGAGCCTGGATGAACCCTGAAAGGGGACGCGATGGCCGCAGGTCCACTCCCGTGGCTGCTGACCCATGGCTCGGCGGCCCTGCTCTTCGCCGCCCTGATCGCCGGAGGCCTGGGTGTGCCCATCCCAGAGGACCTGGTGCTGCTGTCGTTGGGCATCCTCGCGCACCGGGACGTCCTTCCCATGGCCCTGGCGCTCGCGGTCGGGATGGCCGGCGTGCTCTGCGGAGACACGGCCCTCTTCCTCACGGCCCGAAGGTTGGGGCCCGCGCTGTACGAGCATCCACGGCTGAAGAAGCTCCTGCCGCCTGAGCGCCGCGAGCGACTGGGCCAGCTCTACGCGCGCCACGGCGGGCGCTGCGTCTTCGTAGGGCGATTTCTCTCAGTGCTGCGCGGGGCGGTGTTCATCATGGCCGCGGTGCAAGGCATGCGGCTGCGCCACTTCCTGCTCTGGGATGGATTGGCGCTGTGCATCAGCGTCCCGGTCGTGGTGGGGCTGGGGTACGCCTTCTCGCACAGCGTGGACGCGGCGGCGAAGGGAACGGCGCGGGCCGAGCACCTGCTGGTGCTGGCCACCACTGCGGCCCTGCTGACGGTGGGCGGCGTGCGCAGGCTGCGCATGCGGCGCCTGGCGCGGCCCCCGCGGTGACGCGCGAAACCCAAGCGGCCCAAAAACAGAAAACCCCCGGTGTCCACGAGGGACACCGGGGGTTTCTCAAAAAGAATCCGGCAGCGACCTACTCTCCCGCGCGGTTTCCCGCGAAGTACCATCGGCTCTGGAGGGCTTAACTTCCGTGTTCGGGATGGGAACGGGTGGAACCCCTCCGACATAGCCACCG